>CAZQWZ010000258.1:0-3560 GCA_964596935.1 uncultured Roseivirgaceae bacterium | reverse complement strand
CCCCTCCAAGGAGGGGAACCCTACAAGTTAATTTTAAAATACCAAAAATAACTTTATGCCATATTGGCATTTGTACTTATTTGGCAAACATATTGTAATCAAGGGCAAACGGGATTATTGTGCTTAATTACCACTATAACTAGCCATAATTAACAAATTGAAAGTAGTTAACTGATGACAAAGAAGAAAAAAGACGATAAATCAACAATGGCTGACAAAAAATCAGCAGAACAGGTTTCAGAGAATGAAGAATTGAAAAATACTTCTGAAAACGAAGTGGTTGAAGAAGAAACGGAAGAAGTTGAAATTGATGAAGTAGAAAAGCTAACAGCAGATTTAGCTGAAGCTAAAGATAAATATCTTAGACTTTATTCAGAGTTTGATAATTACAGAAGAAGAACCTCTAAGGAAAAGCTCGATTTAATGCAAACTGCAGGAGAGAGAATCATTACGGAGTTAATTCCTGTATTAGATGATTTTGAAAGAGCTATAAAATCAGCAGATTCTAAAGATGAAGCTGCTATGCTCGAAGGCTTAAATTTAATTTCTCAAAAATTTGAAAAAACCTTACACGGTCAAGGGCTTAAAGAAATGGAAACTCCTGTAGGTACTGATTTTGATCCAGATATACATGAAGCCATTACACAGATTCCTGCGTCTAAGAAAAAGCTGAAAGGAAAAATCGTTGATACCATTGAGAAAGGGTATTACTTAGGAGAAAAGGTAATTCGTTTTGCCAAAATAGTAACAGGTAGTTAATCAACATGGCAAAGAGAGATTATTACGAAATATTAGGCGTTTCAAAAGGAGCAACAGGCCCTGAATTAAAAAAAGCATATCGTAAGATTGCTTTAAAATTTCATCCTGATAAAAATCCTGATAATAAGGCAGCTGAAGAAAAGTTTAAAGAAGCTGCCGAAGCGTACCAAATACTAAACAATTCTGAGAAACGCCAACGCTACGATCAATTTGGGCACCAAGGTGTAGGCGGTGCTGGTTTTGGTGGTGGTCAGCATATGAACATGGATGATATCTTTTCAAATTTTGGAGATATTTTTGGTGGAAGTAGCTTTTTTGGAGGAGGAAGAGGAGGGCAAGATCAGGGTCGAAAGGGGTCAAACCTACGTATTAAGATCAAGCTTTCATTAGAAGAAATTGCCAACGGAATCGAGAAAAAAATCAAGGTAAAACGCTTGATGGCTGCCGATGGAGTTACGTTTAAAACGTGTTCAACGTGTTCTGGCCAAGGCCAAGTTAAAAAAGTAATAAACACAATGCTCGGCCAAATGGTATCAGCAAGTACTTGCCCAACTTGTTCTGGCTCTGGCCAAATCATAGACCAACGCCCTGCCGGAGTTGATAGCTCTGGTTTGCAATCGAAAGAAGAAGTAATTACACTTAACATCCCTGCGGGTGTAAGCGATGGCATGCAATTATCTATGGGGGGCAAAGGTAACGAAGCTCCTGGCGGTGGTATGGCAGGCGATTTACTTATTTTAATTGAAGAAAAAGACCACGAATATTTAAAACGTGATGGCTATAATGTAGTATTTGACCTTTACCTAAACTTTGTAGATGCTGCTTTAGGTACTTCAATAGAAGTGCCAACCATTGATGGCAAGGTTAAAATTAAAATTGATGCTGGCACGCAAGGGGGCAAAATTTTAAGATTAAGAAATAAAGGAATTAAGGACATTAACGGATATGGAAGAGGTGACCAATTAATACATGTTAATGTTTGGACTCCAAAACACTTAACAAGTTCTGAAAAACAAACGTTAGAATCTCTGCGAGATTCTGAAAATTTTATTCCTAAACCAGGCAAAAACGACAAAGGTTTTTTCGATCGAATGAAAGAATTCTTTAATCAGTAATTTTGGCCAATAATTCAGATGGTAACTTTAAGTAATTTGGTAAATAAACTACCCCGAGGCATAGCCATCGGGGTATTAAGTTGAATTTATTTTCGACCCAAGGGTTGGGGTATTAAACCAAATGGGCTTTCGCTCTGCGAATAAAAGAATCATCTTCTGCTAACAAATTATTATACCAACTATTAATTAGGGGTTTAAATTGCACTCTTTTATCAACTTTTGCTTTTAATTCAATATTATTGAAACCATTAATAAAATAGTACGTATCTAAGAAGCATGTGGCGATACCTTTTTTTTGCGGGAATAGTATGTGTGGTTGGCAACTCTAATGCCCAAATTCAAAAACATTTTAAAATTGAGCATAATAACCGATACAAATCGGTTACACTTAATTATGAATCTTCCTCTGGCGTTTGCTATGTAAGCCCAGGCCAATCTGATGAGCCCATTTCCGTTTATTCTGATAGAGATATTGATGAGTTTAACCACACATTCAACAAATCTACTTACAATAGTGATCTAGAAATTAATTTATCAATCGAGGATAAAAACAGACAAACATTTAGTCAATCTATTTCTAATAAAGTATTTAGTACTACAAGCCCAGAAGATAATACCTGGAAAGTATTTTTGGCAGAAGATATTCCTTATAATCTCAATTTAAGATTTGGAGTTGGCACTGCATTTATAGATTTATCAGGCATAAATATTAGCCATTTTAATATACGAACTGGTAGTGCAGATGTAAACATCGGTTACTTAACCAATATGCCAAACCCAATAGTTATGGACAGCTTTAGCATTAAGGTAGATTTGGGCAATGTGGTTGTGCGTAAACTCTATATGACCCGTGCTAAAATTATCCATGCCGAAGTAGGATTTGGTTCGATGCAATTAGATTTAACGGAGCCACCCTCCGTTCCTAGCCATGTAACGGCAAGTGTTGGTGCCGGCACGTTAGAAATTTTAATTCCTAAAAGTGATTGCTCGGTTATAATTAGAATAAAGGACTCTATGCTTTGCGGTGTTCGCTTAACCAAATCATTTAAAGAAATTAGCAGTAATGTTTTTGTAAATGAAGAATATGATGAAAATGCCAGTAACCAATTGGCGTTTGATGTAGATGTTTCTTTAGGCGATATCATCTTCAAAGAAAAGCGATAAGTTTCCTTTTTCTTTTCCTCTCTACTTATCTCCTAATAGCTTTTCTCCTTTTCAAGTAAAAATTCTTAGGTAAACCTCAACAGCCTCAATTTTAATTCAACTTAATACCTGATACAGAAAAAAGTAAAAGGTTTCCTATTTTAGCAACATGAGTATTACTTTAAGAAAAGGAACCGAAGCCGATTTACCTCAAATATTAGAACTTATTAAAGAACTTGCCCTATTTGAAAAAGCACCAGAGCAAGTAATTAATACCGTAGATCAAATGAAAAAGGATGGATTTGGGAAAAATCCAGTATATTGGTTTTTTGTAGCTGAGCATAAAGGAAGCATCATTGGAACCGCCATTTATTTTTTAAGATATTCTACTTGGAAAGGAGTACGTTTATACCTTGAAGATTTAATTGTAACAGAGAGTGCTAGAGGAATTGGTACAGGAAAATTACTTTTTGAAGCTTGTATTAATGAAGGTAAAGCCCAAGGGTATTCTGGGATGACTTGGCAAATACTTGATTGGAATAC
>CAZQWZ010000257.1:0-3576 GCA_964596935.1 uncultured Roseivirgaceae bacterium | reverse complement strand
CTTCCTCCTTTTTACATTGAGTAAATAAAATTAACGATAGCCCCATAATTAATAGACTTTTACTTTTTATTCTCATTTTCATATATGTTTTGGTTTAATTAAGTAACATCATACTGTAAATTGTTGGATTAAAATTATTAGAACACTTCCAATCCTCAAGTCAAAAGTAGAGCGGTCCCCAATTATAATCAATACCCGAAATCAGGTATTTTTTGTTGTAAGGTCAATGAGAATGGTGGAGCTGAAAATGTGTTTTTGTGCAGTTTAGTTACAGCATATACTTACAGTTTGATATGCTGGGTTCAACCAAAAATTTTAGTTGCTTTAGTAAAAACGCCTACCCTCCTTCGGGTATTTTTATGGTATAACACATTGATTTCTTAATCATCGCTATATAGTTAACCCAATATTGCTTACTTTCCCTATAATTCAATTTGTGCGAGTTGGAATTTAAAATACAATCTGCGATTATGCTATGAAAATATTGCTTCTGGAAGATCATCAACTTTTTGCCACAGGCTTGTGTAAATTGCTTTTGGATCACTTTCCTACTATAAACATTGTTACCCTCCATAGCGTAAATGATGTGGTAGCTACAGCACCCTGGCTTGCATCGTTCGATATGATGATTAGTGATATCGAAATCCCAAATGAAGATGTATTAGAATTGTTAGAAAGCATTACAGATTGTGCAGAGCAGCTGCCTATATTAGTCTTATCTATGCATAACAAATTACCTGTTATTATAAGGTGCCAAAAGCTTGGTGTACGTGGATACATGCTTAAAGATGATAATGAAATAGTGAAGGCTATTGAACTCATAAGTTCAGGGGGGCAGTATTATTCTCCAAAGATTTCTGAAACATTATCTATTGTGGATGACCCCACCAGCATGCTGCTTTCCCCTCGTGAAGAGGAGATTATGAAATGTGTTGCACAAGGGAAGAATAATGCCGAGATGGCCGAGATTTTGTATATTAGTCCAAGCACCGTTGCCACCCACCGAAAAAACATCAATCGTAAACTTCAACTCACCAGCCCTTCAGAAGTTACTAGGTATTATTACGAAAACTATATTCCATGAAACTAGTAGCTGTGCTTCTCTTGCAGTTAGTTATTTTTAATGGCTATTCTCAAAATACCGTTCAGCTCAGTGGGCAAGAACAGGATCAAATAAATCTAAAAAATTACCTTTATCATTTTGAAGATAAGAGCGACACATTGAGTGTTGCTGAAATAATTGCCAAGGATTGGCAACTGATAGAAGGCATCCCAGCTTTTAGCAACAACAAACACATACAGTGGTTTAAATTCGAATTGCATAATACAGGTAGTTCTGCTATAGAAAAAGTGCTTTATATCCCGTACAACCATATCCGTAAAATCGATGTTTATACCACTACAGTCAATCAGCAAACTGTACTCCTATACGAAACAGGTAGCGAACGACCTGTTTCTAGTAAGCCTATGGATCGCTTAGGGTATGGGTTACCACTCACTATTTCTGCAAACCACATATCAACGTATTATGTACGAATGGATCATCGTTTTAGGCCTTTGCGAGCAACCTCTTTTCTTTTAAATCCAGATCGAGCCATAGAAATTCAAAATCGCACAGAACGAACTACTTGGATGTGGCGAGGTGTATTTTTCTTTGCCACAATTATGGCTCTTATTCTATATGCCTTTATACGAAATAACATTTTCCTGTATTATTTTTTATTAAACATTGGTTTGGGATTATTTATTGGTGCGCATATTGGAGATCTTTCATTTTTTATTAACGCTGACCCAAAAAGTTATGCCACACTATTCGACTACTTGGGTGCCTTTTTAATAAACTTATCTTTTCCATTATTTCTCAACAGCCTAGTGCCTATTGCTAAACGAAGTCCTCGGCATTGGAAAATCTTAAAAATTATTATTTTGGGAATAGGAATAGTAGCATTATTTAATGTATTTACGCCACTTCGAGCTTCCATATTCACGTACTGGAGTCATTTTTATATCATGATTTCTACAGCCATCGTATTAATTTCCCAACTGTTTTTACTTGGCTCATTTATCAGAGAAAAAGATAAGTCATCCATATTCTTATTCGTAATATATTCCTTTTTTATCTTTTCTTCTTTTCTAAATATTATTCTTCCAAATATGGGGTTGGTAGAGGATACCCCCTATGGTTATGAAACTCTTTTTATTGGCTCATTTGTAGAAATATTTGCATTTCTTATTTTAATGGGCAGAGAAACTTTTAGTATTTATAAAGACCGAGCGAATTTGCTTGAAAAACAAAAAAAACATCAGCAGGAAATGCTCATTTCGATGGTAAATAGCCAGGAGCAAGAAAGAAATAGAGTGGGTAGAGAATTACACGACCTTATTGGCGCCAACATGGCGGTAATAAAACAACGTATTACTACCAAGCAAGGGGAGCTTTACCAAGTAATAAACGATACTATCGAGAAAGTACGAACACTTAGCCACGGGCTAGTGAGCCCCATGGTAAAGGATAATGATTTTCTATATGAAATTCAGGAAATGTGCCATATGTTCTCTACTGATAAAATAAAAATAAACTACATCGTCCACGAATGGCCCAAAATTATTAACGAACAAGTTACCCACAACTTGTATCGTATTTGTCAGGAACTGCTACATAATGCCACCAAACATAGCCAGGCATCACAAGTGGTATTGCAATTGATCGGTAATAAAGATAAATCTATAACACTTGTGTACGAGGACAACGGAATTGGATTTAGTAAGTTCGAGTCCAAGCAATCTGGCATTGGGATTAATAACATTAAGAACAGAGTTCATTTAATTAATGGAACTCTGAACATTGATTCTTCTGTTGGTAATGGAGTAACCTTTATTATTGAAATAAGTAGTGAAAAAATAGAATCGCAGATGCTATAAATTGGTAGAATAAGCTAAACATTCTTTATCTGCAATTCCATTTTTTTGTTAGCTACAATTAATTACCAAAGCTAAAACTGTAATTACCACTTAGGCCTGTTTCTCTGCCTCCTGTTCTGCCTGTGATTGTAAGCTTTAATGTGGCTGAACTTGCAGTTAAGTTACTAATAGCAATAGCGATACCATCGCTTCTTAACACGCTCAACGGTTTGCTGCTATCAGGAAAACTATAGCTGCCACTTGATGGCCAAATCAAACTATTTTCTTGTGATAAGCCTGTTATCGTAAAGCTTTTATTTGCAGTAAAACTTATTTGCACATTATTCCAATCCGAGGTCACACTAGAGCCATCTAAGGTTACTGCATCAATTGTCCAAGTTTTGGCTAAGCCAGCTATTACTGCTAGCGTTTCATCTACGGGTTGTGGAGGTTGGTCTGAGCCTCCACAGTTGGTTAGTAAGGCAATGATGCCAATAAAGAGCAGGTATTTATATAATTTTTTCATACTTTTTTTAAGTTTAGTTTACGTCATTGCGAGGCACGAAGCAATCTCTTTAAGTGTGAACAGGTTGCTTCGCTGCGCTCGCAATGACGTTTTTAATGTTTAATGTTAATTCGTTGTACAGTCTGTTTGTTGTTGGTATTTATAAGAAC
>CAZQWZ010000256.1:0-3583 GCA_964596935.1 uncultured Roseivirgaceae bacterium | reverse complement strand
GTTAGAGCTAAAACCTTCACTAGAACTTTAAATCTCCTTAAAATAGCTCTAGCCTCTTTGGGTGATTTTAATTTAGAAAGGATGTAGTTTGTATTTGCAAATAAACGAGTCATTCATGCTTTTCAATCAAATAGTCACCACGCTCTTTTTTGTAATCAAACGATTCTTCAATACTAATAACACCCAGTAAACTTTCAACCAATGGTGTTATTTTTGCTTTCTCCTCGTTAGATTTAACTACTGCTCCTAAATAAGATTCTATCATTTTAGATAGGCTAACTTTATTAGATATGGCATACGCCTTCGCTTTTTCTATAATAGACTTATCTAAGCTTAAAGTTAATTTGGTATCCATATTATAAATTTATACGTGTAAATATAATATGTTATTACGTAAATCTGAGGTTATAAATCGGCTTTTGTGGAATACTTAAACAGAAAAATTAATTATAGTGCTTCTATAAAGGTGTTAATCTACCTCCTCATAATCCACGTAATCGCCTCCTTTAAAATCAGTTTTTCTGGTTTTCTTATTATTAGGAGATGAATCAACATGCAGGCCTTCTCGTGTGGTTCTTCGTCCTTGTTGGTTTGCATAAGGGTTTTGGCTGCGACTAACCGTGCTGCCAAAAATCATTCGAACAACATGCCCAACCGAACGAATAAAAAAGTAAAGTAAGGCTAATATGGCAAAAATCTTTAACATATTATTTGTTCAAATAGAGGTTACGTTCAGAATAGATATTAAGGAAATAATCATCCATTAGGTCATCAATAAAATAAATAGATTCGCCCGTAGACTTCATCTCTGGCCCTAGTGTTTTGTTTACATTAGGGAATTTATCAAATGAGAAAACGGGCTCCTTAATGGCATAGCCCTTCTTGGTAGGATTAAATTTAATGTCTTTCACTTTCATCTCTCCTAACATCACTTTTGTAGCATAATTTACATAAGGCTCGTCATAGGCCTTGCATATAAATGGTACGGTTCGCGATGCTCTAGGGTTTGCTTCTATGATATAAACTTTATCATCTTTAATCGCAAACTGAATATTAATTAAGCCAACCGTTTTTAAAGAAAGAGCTATTTTTTTGGTGTAAGATTCAATTTGTTGAATCACAAAATCACCTAAGTTATAAGGTGGTAATACTGCGTAGGAATCTCCAGAATGAATGCCTGCAGGCTCAATATGCTGCATTATGCCAATAATATACACATCTTCTCCATCGCAAATAGCATCTGCTTCTGCCTCAATGGCACCATCTAAATAGTGATCTAACAGCACTTTATTGCCGGGCATTTTTTTCATAATGTCCACAATGTGCTCTTCCAACTCTTTGTCGTTTATAACAATTTTCATGCCTTGCCCACCTAACACATACGATGGCCTAACAAGCAATGGAAAGCCAAGTTCTTTGGCTAGAACTAATGCCTCTTCGGCATCTTGCACCACGCCAAAATCTGGGTAAGGAATATTATTATCTTTTAATAACTCAGAAAAACTGCCTCTGTCTTCAGCCAAATCAAGTGCTTCAAAAGAGGTGCCTATAATTTTAATGCCGTGTTTTTCTAGTTTCTCTGCAAGTTTTAAAGCTGTTTGCCCTCCAAGCTGAACAATTACCCCTTCTGGCTTTTCTTGTTCGATTATTTCATAAATATGCTCCCAAAAAACAGGCTCAAAATAGAGTTTATCTGCAACATCAAAATCGGTAGAAACCGTTTCGGGGTTACAGTTAATCATAATGGTTTCATAACCACACTCTTTGGCGGCCAATACACCATGTACGCACGAATAATCAAATTCGATACCTTGCCCAATTCTATTTGGGCCAGAGCCCAACACTACTATTTTCTTTTTGTCGCTAATTACAACCTCGTTTTCTGCAGCAAAGGTTGAGTAATAATAAGGAGTGTTTGCCGCAAATTCTGCAGCACACGTATCTACCATTTTATATACCCGGTTGATGCCTAATTCTTTTCGCTTATTATAGACTTCCGATTCTAAACAACCTAATACATGACCCAATTGCCTATCGGCATAGCCCTTTTCTTTGGCTGTTCTAAATAAATCTAAAGGAATAGTATCCAACGAATATTGCTCCATTTCTTTTTCAAGATGAAGCAATTCTTCTATTTGAACCAAAAACCATTTATCAATTTTACTAAGGTTATAAATGGTAGAAAGTGAGATGCCTAGTTTAAATGCATCATACACATGGAATAAACGGTTCCAGCTTGGATGCTCTAAGCTTTCTAATATTTCTTGTTGATTTTTTAATTCTCTGCCATCGGCACCTAAACCATTTCGGTTTATTTCTAATGATTGGGTAGCCTTTTGCAATGCTTCTTGAAAATTGCGACCAATGCCCATTACTTCACCCACAGATTTCATTTGCAAACCCAAATGCCTATCACATCCTTCAAACTTATCGAAATTCCAACGTGGTATTTTTACCACCACATAATCCAACGCTGGCTCAAAAAAAGCAGAGGTGGTTTTTGTAATTTGATTAGGTAGTTCATCTAAATTATACCCAATGGCTAACTTGGCTGCTACTTTGGCAATCGGGTAACCCGTTGCTTTTGAGGCTAAAGCAGATGAGCGAGAAACCCTTGGGTTAATTTCAATGCCAATAATTGTTTTATCATCGGGGCTTACCGAGAACTGCACATTACAGCCTCCTGCAAATTGACCAATGGCATCCATCATTATTTTGGCATGGTCTCTAAGCCTTTGATAAACGGTATCGGGCAAGGTCATGGCGGGCGCAACAGTTACAGAGTCGCCTGTATGTACTCCCATTGGGTCAAAATTCTCGATAGAGCAAACGATGATTATATTGCCTAAACCATCTCTCAACAACTCAAGTTCAAATTCTTTCCAACCTAAAATACTTTGCTCAATTAGCACTTCGTGGATTGGCGATGCGTGTAAACCGTTTGATAATGCTTGTTCAAATTCTTCGGGTGTGTGCACAAAGCCTCCACCCGTACCTCCTAAAGTATAGGATGGGCGAATTACCAATGGGAAACCAATTTCTTGAGCAATTTCTTTTCCCTGTAAAAATGATGTTGCAGTGTTACCTTTACAAACGGCCACATTTATTTCAATCATTTTTTGACGAAATTTTTCGCGGTTTTCAGTCGTTTCAATCGCTTCAAAATCAACACCTATTACTCGTACATCAAAAATGTCCCAGATGCCTGCTTTTTCACAATCAATGGCAAGGTTTAGTGCTGTTTGGCCTCCCATAGTAGGAAGAACGGCATCTATATCATGCTTCTTTAAAATCTCAATTATAGATTTTTTGTTTAACGGTAATAAGTAGATATTATCTGCTGTTACCTTATCGGTCATTATGGTTGCCGGGTTGGAGTTTATTAGCGTAACCTCAATACCTTCTTCTCGTAACGAACGAGAAGCTTGCGAACCTGCATAATCGAATTCACATGCTTGACCAATTACAATAGGGCCACTTCCAATAATCAATACAGACTTAATGCTATTATCTTTTGGCATAATTTAGAGAAGAGTTAAAGTTACTATTGAATAAAATCTTTGTATAAATTAGCGCAAAGTTA
>CAZQWZ010000255.1:0-3591 GCA_964596935.1 uncultured Roseivirgaceae bacterium | reverse complement strand
TAGAATCAATGTATTTGGAATTTATCTATCGCTTGAAGAAGAATCGATGGAGTAACAATTCAGCTCAGGCACAAATCAATCTTGGTAAGCGGAGCAAAGCCAGAAGAAAACAACTTTACCCTAACGACACACAGGAAATATTTGCCCCCGTATCGGCGTTAGTGAAACTCTAAGGGTATTATTGAAATTTCATGTTTAAATCTAACAGTAGACGCTTGTAATCTGTTTGGACATTTTGGCTTTGACCAAATTCTGAATTGATATACGATAGTCTAAACCAGAGGTTTTTCTTAATCCCATGCCCATATCTCAATATAAAACCTTTAGTGTCCGTATTGCCGCCACCAAAGTCAGAATCATTAAATAAAGCAATAACGGAATCAGCTTCATTATCGATATACGAGAGTTCTATTTTCCAGCTACCCGAATCTTTAATTTTTCCATAGTTTATACCATAAGCTATTGATCTTCCTAAATCATCCGCGGCTGTATTCTTGTGAATATTTCCAAAAAACGATAACGGCTGATCCGCTAATTTAGTTTTATATTCAACTAAAAATTCTGCGATATTAAAATCAGTTAAATAATTTCCGTTGGCATCTATAGAATTCCCTCTAGATCGACTGTCATACAGTGGTTCAAACCCTTTAAGGTTACTATAATTATAATAGCCAACCCCAGCAACCAATGTTGAGCTATCCGAGATTTTAAAATCATGGGTGATTTGGCCACCTAGCATATAACTATCGCTATTCGAACTTCGCTCTTCGACTGAAAAGCCAACCAAGGTTCCTTTGGTTGAATCACGATTAAATTTCAAAGCAAAACCTTCAGGATTAAGGTCACCATCCCATAAAGCAAGGGTTCCTCCGGGTCTGTAGAATGGGTTCTTCATTTTGCCACCGGTTAGATTTAAATCTCCGCTAAATTTATAATCAAAATGCGCTAAGGCTAAACGAATATCTTTTGTTGAAAACCCTGTATCTAAAGCTTGATTAGTTGAAACCGGACTATCTCCACCCGTAGCTACTCCTAAGGTAAAACTTAAACTATCATCAATTTTCATTTTCATCGCTGCACGCAGCCTTAGTCTATGCCTATCCCGCTCTTCTCTTCCTTCTTGATCAATGATTTCATATCTTTGTCTAAAGTTTGCTTTAAATGAAATTCGATCGGCTAAAGATGTTTTAGATTGTTTCTTAGATATTTTATTAATACCCGTTGTTGATACCTGCTTGGCAGACTCTTCTAATTTATCCAATCGCTCAGTTAGCAGTTTTATTTGTTGTTTCAATAAGGAAACTTCTTCAGGGGGAGCCTTTGCTAGTGTGACTGTTACTTGACTTAAAGACACTGCCATTAACAAGAATAATATTTTGCGTTTCACTTTGAATTAACTCCTTAATTTAAGGTCGAACAATATAGATTACTATTATGACAAGTATGTGACAATATTTTGTATGAATTGATTATCTGGATTTTAAAATTCTATATTCAGGAAAACAAGCTGTAAAAGTTGAACCAACATTGAGTTCACTTTGAATATCTAAACAACCACCACAATTATCCATAATATGTTTTACAATCGAAAGCCCTAACCCAGTTCCTCCAACCTTACGAGATCGATCGACATTAATACGATAGAACCGCTCCGTTAGTCGAAAAAGGTGTTCTTGAGCTATGCCTTCACCGCTATCTGATACTCTCAAGCAAGCCTGGTTATCATCTGTCAACTGCCAGCATAGTTTAATCGTTGAGCCTTCTTCCGAATATTTTATTGCATTACTCAATAGGTTTTGACAAAGGCTAATAAATTCTCTTTCCATCAAAATAATATTAAGTCCTTTTTCTATATTGATTTCAATATGATGAGATGTTTTTAAGGTCGTTTTTTTCAAATCAGAAACTAATTGAGTTATTAAATCAGAGGCATTCAATTCTTGCCCTCGATCTTCTGAAAAGCCCTTTTCTTCTAATTTAGACAAGGTCAATAAATCTTCTAAAATACGATCCATTCTTATTGCTTGAAGATGTGCGTTACTAATTAACGGCTGCATTGAAGATGGTAGTAGCTCATCATCATTAAGCATTTCTAGGTAACCAGAGATGACTGTTAATGGTGTTCGCAATTCATGTGACGCATTAGCGATAAAGCCTTTGCGCATTTTTTGTAAAGCAATTCTTTGGCTAATATCTCGAGCGATTAGTAAAGTTTGACTGTCACCATAACGAACTTTAGAAAGTGTAAGGGTTTTATGTTCATCAATTGGAGATGCGATTTCAATTTCGGTTTTTGCATCCTCACAATTGAGTAACTCTTGAATAGAAAGATCTCTGAGAATATTATCGACTCGATGACCCATATCACGATCGATATCAACCCCTAAAACTTCTTCAGCAGACTGGTTTGCCCACTCTATTTCAAGCTGTTCATTTAGAACAATTGTGGCATCTGGAAGTGCTCTCATAATTGCTTGATAGCGTTTTGTTAAATTCGATAGACTTTTCTTTCTATCTTTATTTTTCTTTTGGGTTCGGTAAATATGTTGAACAATAAGTGCCCAAATACCGCTGGTATCAGGAGCACTGTTTGAACGAGCGCCATTTCTTATCCATCGCTCAAAACTTCTTAATTGGAACATTATCCAAGCTATATAAATAATGAAGTGCAAAATAACCGACAGCAACCAATATCCGGAAAGGAATCCAAAAGTCAGAGTGGAAATAAATAGAAATAGAAGTCTTGAAACTTCGGTAGACCAAGCGTTATTCATTAAGATCACCTTAAAAATGTTTACCATCGGTGAACATATAGCCCATTCCCCTAACGGTCACGATTAATTGATCTTTTTGCGCAGGTTTAAGCAGTTTTCTCAATCTCAACATATGCACATCAACGGTTCTCTCTTCTAAATAAACACCTTGTCCCCACACATGATCGAGTAGTTGAGAGCGTGAATAAACTTTGTTTTTGTGTGTTAAAAAAAAGTGCAGCAGATTAAACTCTGCACCACCTATTTTATAAAGGGCACTATCGATAAAACATTGACGAGTCGATAAGTTAAGTTTAATACCATGAACCTCAATGGATTCGCCTTTGTGTTTGGATGACGCCCGACGAAGCAACGCTTCTATTCGCGCTCTAAACTCTTTAATCGCTACCGGCTTGGTCATGTAATCATCAGCGCCCGTTTCAAGCCCTTTGACCTTGTCCATTTCTTCAACACGAGCAGTTAACATCAATATTGGTAACTCCGCCCAAACCTCATCTTGTTTCAACCTGCGAATAAAATCTATGCCAGATTCACCAGGCATCATCCAATCAATAATCAATAAATCAGGTCGATGACTCATCAACAACTCGTGAGCCATCCCAGCACTATCCGCTTCGATCACTTGATAACCATTTGATTCGAGTGCATAGCGAAGCATTTCGCGTATAGATTGCTCATCTTCAACTAACATTATAATTGCGGACATAGGATAAACTCTAGCACTTAAATCTAGGTTAAAAACCAAGTATCTAATATTTATATTACATGTTTATGACAAGAGAGTTTAAATCAATTGAAGCTAAAATTCCAAAAGTAG
>CAZQWZ010000254.1:0-3598 GCA_964596935.1 uncultured Roseivirgaceae bacterium | reverse complement strand
TTGAATGAAAAGGCTTCCTACGGCATTATTTGAGGAGCATATTTTCTAAAAATCCAATTAATGCCAAAGGCTAAAAAAGCACCTAATGCCGCACCTGCAATTACATCTCCTGGATAATGAACGCCTAGATAAACCCTTGTAAAACTAAAAATTATGGACCAAACAAAGAATAGGCTAATCCATTTATATTGTTTGCCAATGAGCAACCATAGCATAGTAGCCACACCAAACGAATTGGTGGCGTGCGATGATACAAAACTGTATATACCACCTTTGTAATTATTTACTAAGTGTAAAATACCTTCTAAATGAGGCTCGTGCGAGGGGCGAAGCCTCCCAATTAGTGGTTTTAGCAAACCCGATGAAATTTGATCGCCTAAGGTTATTACTAAACCAACCAATAATAATATATATAAGCCTTTCCCTTTATACTTAATAAGGATAAAAATTATTGCGAATAAAAAGAGAGGAGCCCACACCTTGCCATTGGTAGCCATAAACATAACAGAATCTAGCCAAGGGTTGTTTAAACCATTTATAAATAAGAGTAATTTTTCGTCTAGGTTAAGAAGGTAATTTATCATTGAGAGCAAAGCAACGTTTGTGGAGTTTATAACCACTAAATTGAGAATATGAAAGCACAAAAAAAAGCCTCCGCTAGTTAGCGGAGGCTTTTTAACTCAGATATTAAAAACTTATACTTTTTTTACATCTACTGCATTTAATCCTTTTCTACCTTCTTGTAGTTCGAATTCAACTGCGTCACCTTCTTTAACCTCGTCAATTAGACCAGATACGTGTAAGAAATACTCTTTGTTTGTTTCATCTTCAGTAACAAATCCATATCCTTTGGAATCGTTAAAGAATTTTACTGTTCCTTTACTCATTATTATTATTAATTTAAAGCACAAATGTAGCATTAATTCAATTTGCTACGCAAGTAAGTCACTTATTTTTGACAGATAATTTTTAATAACGTGCTTAATTAATTCAATTTGGTTGTTTTTGATAAGTTTTGAATAAAGTTTTATTTTGAAATAAATGGTTAATCAATTTCTAGTTATTCCTTGGGTAGTCGAATCTAATTATTACGCCTAAATCCATTAGCTCTTTCATTGCTGTTTTTTGTTTTTCATACGATAATGAAAGCATGTCTGTTTGATTATCATTGAGATAAATAAAATTCAAACTTTTCAAATCTTTCATTTCATAAGGAAACTCGGAAATTAAATTGAATGATAAATCCAGTTCTTTTAATTGTGTTAATTGAAGAACAGATGAAGGAAATTCGGTTATATGATTATGGCTTAAATGTAATATGTTAAGGTTGCTTAGTTGAGATATATCATTGATGGCTCTGAGCTTATTATTATGGGCATAAAGCTCTTTAAGGTTTTTCATTTGTCCGATAGCCTCTGGTAAAATCTTAAATTCGTTATACGATAAATATAAGATTTCTAACTTTTTTAATTTTGAAATACCTTCATCTAAATGGGCAATTTTATTATAATATATATCTAACCAAAGCAAGTTTGTTAGATTAAAAACTTCTGGCGGAATAGATGTTAATTGGTTTTTATACACCATTAAGTTTTCTAATTGTGATAGTTGTCCAATTTCTGGAGGTAAGCTAGTAAGTCTATTTTCTGGTAAAACCAGTTTTTTTAACGATTGCATTTTACCTATTTCAGGAGGCAAGTAGATTAATCCACAGTTATGCATGGTAAGTTTTTCTAAACTGGTTAAAGCCAAAAGGTAGCGAGGGTCAGGAAAAACGATATTATAGCTTATTTCTAGCTCTTTTAGTTGGGCTAGTTTTTCTAATCCTTTTAAAGATGTGATATTATTTTTACTAAGGATGATAGATTTTAGCTTGGGAAGTTTTCTGAGCCCTTTAGGAATTGAAGTAAGCCCATTATAGCTTAAATCTAAGTATTCTAGCGACTTCATTTTTTTGAACTTTACTTTTCTACTGCTTTTGCCTAACTCATTATAGCTTAGTTTTAGTGATTTTAACTTCTTAAGTTTTTTGATTTTTTTAGGAAGAGCACTTAACGAATTATGACTTAGGTCTAAGGCTGTTATAGTTTCGTTTTTTATAATGTTCAAATTGCTTTGATCTAGTTTATTAAAGCTTAGAACTAGTGTTTTTAAGGATGGAAGTTTATAAATAGCTTTATTTATTTCTGTTAACTGGTTACGAGATAGAAGGAGCGTATCCAACTTTTTAAGCACAAGTAATTGTTCGGGAATATTTGTGAAAGTGGCATTACTAAATTTTAGCGAGGTACTATCAGTTAAATCTGAGGCAAGCAATATGGAATCGTAATGAAATTGGTTTATAGAATCGCTGCTATATTTTACCTTTTGTTTTTTTAGTTGATTAAACTTTCTTTCTTTTTGAATAGCTTCCATATCAAAATCACGATCAATTAAAAACTGAGCGTATTTTTTTTCATATTTTGTAATTGCATCAAGTTCAACCCTTTGTTGTTTTTCAGCAATAGAATCTAATTGATAAATACGCTGCTTGGAGTATCGTTGATTTTGCCCAAGTGCATTAAACTGTATAAAGATAAGTAGGGTTGATAGGAGTAGAGTTGAACTGCGAATCATATGATTTCTTTAATATAATCGCAATATAACTAAAAAATTAGTTAATCATGAAATCAGTAATTCTTAATGCCAAGTTTCCTTATTAGGAGTGTTATGGTAAAAGATTAGGAATATATTTACTATTCAGTTTTATACTCACCCAAAAGCACATCCATATCTTTTAGCAGTTTATCTACACTGTCTTTTTCGGTGCCATCGTAAACGCCTCGAATGCGTTTTTCTTTATCAACCAAAACGAATTTCCCGCTGTGTTCAAAACTGCCATCATCGCGCACTCCAATGTAATAACTGGTTTGTGCTATATTATAAATAGAGTCTTTTATGCCCGTTACAAAATGCCATTTACTGCTTTTTACATCTAATCGTTCGGCATAATTTTTTAGCCTTGCAACATCATCATATTCTGGGTCAATTGTATGCGATAGAATGCCAACTTCTGGGTTATCTAGGTATTTTTCATAAATGCGCAGCATCTGTACTTTCATAAGTGGGCAAATGCTTGGGCAAGAGGTAAAAAAGAAATCGCTCACATAAATTTTGCCCTCGAATGTAGCATTTGTAATTATGGCACTATCTTGATCTACAAAAGTGAATGGCTTAACTACATGAAAAATAGTATCGTGCCCAGTTTCAGTTTCGATGTAATCGTGCCTGCCAAGTTTGGGCAATTTTTTGTTTTGGGGTTCTATGCAAGAACTTACAATAAGTAACGTGCCAAGTAAAAAAATATGAAATAATTTCATTGTTTATGTCAATTTGAAAACCTTCGATTAAAAATAGAGTACAAACATAATTCATAGCGCATAGTATTGTAAAATGATTTAATGAATATCTTACTTTTGATAAAAATTAAATAATGGGAGAGAAGTCTTATTTATGGTATTTTGAAAATGTGGACCTTTACAAGATTCTATGTCCTCATTTGGTAAAATCAGACGATACCCATAATGATAAAAAAATCTATACCAAAGGTGAGTTTGTC
>CAZQWZ010000253.1:0-3606 GCA_964596935.1 uncultured Roseivirgaceae bacterium | reverse complement strand
TTAAATATATGAGCAAATCTGGTGGTTTTACAAAGCCAATCATGGAGTTAAAAATATTTAAATAACTATCGTAATCACGGTCGTTAATATTGCCAGATGTATGCAAATTTTTGGCAAAAATATAGGCATCTTCATAAATGGTTCTATCTTGGATAACCGTTTTAGTAGCTGACTTAATGGTATTTACTTGATTAAATCGACTGTTTAAAAAGTAGATCTGTAAATGGAATGCCCATCTGCTCATATCTTTATAAAAATCTGCTAGATATGGGTTGTTATCAACCGACTCAAACTCAGTTTGCCACCCATAATGTTTGCCCAACATTTCACATAATGTGGTCTTACCCGATCCAATATTCCCTGCTACAGCTATATGCATATTCTTGTAAAAAATTTCTCAAAAAAAAAAGTGAATCGAATGTGGTTAACTCTATTGTAATTATTACGGTACTTTTGTGAAAATAATTTTTATTCTAAGTAAAGTACACTTCCTATGGCCGATTTTGGAAAAATGAACACGTTAAAAGTAAACAGGTTTGCAACCCCTGGCGCATATCTTCAATTTAACGAAGAAGAAGTACTAATGCCTAATAAATATATGGCAGAAGGCTTGCAAGTAGATGATGAAGTGGAAGTGTTTGTTTATAAGGATTCGGAAGATAGATTAGTTGCTACTACGCTTAAGCCGTTGGCTCAAGTGGGCGAATTTGCTGCCCTTGAAGTGGTAGATACTACTGGGTTTGGGGCATTTTTAGAATGGGGATTAGAAAAGCATTTGCTAGTACCAAAGCGCGAAATGCAAGAGGATATGCGGGTTGGTCAAAAATATGTGGTTAAAGTGGTGATCGATCATTTAACAGAACGAATTGTTGGAGTAGCTAAATTGAGTGCTTTTATATTTGATAATGCCGAGTATGAAAGGGGAACTGAGGTAGATGGATTAGTGGTTAGTATTACAGATTTGGGCTATAAAGTATTGGTAGATTCTAAATATTGGGGTTTATTATATTCAAATGAGGTGTTTGCAACTATTGAGCAAGGCGATGCCATCAAATGTTATGTGCGTAAAGTACGAGAAGATGGTAAACTTGATTTATCAGTACGAAATCCTGGAGAAGAAACGCAGCAAGGAGATGCGGGACAAATCTTAGAGTTGCTTAAAATGAACGGAGGCACCATGAATGTATCGGATAAATCAGATCCGGAACTTATAAAGGAAACATTCGGAATAAGTAAAAAAGCCTTTAAAAAGGCTTTGGGTACTTTGTACAAACAAAAGTTGATTAAGATAGAAGCGCAATCAATCTCACTTATCTAGCTCGTAAATGCGGTAATGTTTTAGTAGGAATATTCGATGTGATTCCGAGTTTTAAAATATCGTTAGGATTGGTACACATAATTGCTTTATCCTTTCTTATAGCAATGGGGCCTTTTAAAACTTCGGGGCTATTTAAAAGCACATTTAGCCAACCGTGCATGGTGTATGAATTATCTTTTGTTTGATTTTTGATAAGCGGATGATCTTTATCAATGTACTCCTCAGGGGTGTTGCCTAACATAGTAACAACTTTTTTCCATAGTGTGGTTGTTAGTCGAGTGGTTGTGTAATCAATCTCATTTACATTATTAGAAATCGAGTGTGCATAAGCCCTTAATTTCCTCCCTGTGGCTGATTTTGGGTCTAATAACAAGGTGAGTTCGTTGGGGTGAAATTCCATAAGCTGCTAGGTTTAGTTTAGTCTTGAACTATGGAATATAAGAATAAAATATTGAATTATCTATTTTTGCCAACTCATATTTTGAATTGCATCATTTATTTAGAAGAAAAATTGTTATTATAATTGGATAGGTGCAATTTGAGATTTTTCTTTTAGTTAGCTTTTAGGGTTCTACCATTAATTTAATGGAAGATAACAAATAGAGTCTGAAGTCTCTGAATACCGAAGTAAAAAAAGAATAAAACTAAAACAGCATTAAAAAACATGAACAAATGGGTATGTGAAAAGTTGTTTCTTCCGACTCCTGACTTCAATCTTCCGTCACTTACAACATGGTTTCCATTAAAATAACAGTAGAACCGTTTTTAGCACTTAACCTCCAATCCCCGAACTCATTTTACATACTAGCCATCTTAACTGCTTGCTCCAATCCTTTATCTCCAAATTCGAGATGCCTTTGCAATGAATGGCTGCCTTCTATTAATCGAATAGAGCCTGAAAGAGCCCTGATAACAATACTATGGGTTGTTACGCCTTTAATTTTATCAAAATGAATACCTTTTAAAAAGGAGCCTTCGGTAATGCCTGTTGCTGCAAAAAAAGCATCGTCTGATCTAATTAAATCATCGATATGTAGCACTTCAGATAAATCAACCCCTTTGGCTTTTAATTCTTTAATTTCATAATCAACCTGTGGGTTACGCTTGCCCTGCATGCCACCTCGTAGAGCCTTAACAGCTGCTGCTGCAATAACGCCTTCGGGCGTGCCACCTGTGCCCATTAATACATCAACGCCTGTACCTGGGATAGCTGCCATTAGTGCCCCCATCACATCACCATCGGTATGAAGTGTAATTCTTGCTCCAGCCTTTCTTATCCCAGCAATTAATTTTTTGTGCCTTGGCTTATCTAACACAAAAACGGTAAGTTCATTCACTTCTCTTTCCAAAGCTTTGGCAATACGATTTAAGTTATTGGCAGGCGAATCATTGATGTCAATTACATCTTTGGCCCTTTCTTCCACCACAATTTTATCCATATACAGCGAGGCTTCTGGCACCCACATACTGCCACTTGCAGAAGCTGCTATAACAGCAATTGAGTTAGGTGTGCCATTGGCCAAAAGCCTTGTGCCTTCCACAGGATCAACGGCAATGTCCATTTTAGGGCCGTTGCCATTGCCCACTTTTTCGCCATTAAAAAGCATAGGGGCCTCGTCTTTTTCTCCTTCGCCAATAATAACCGTTCCGTCAATATCAACCGTATCGAGCACCGCTCGCATGGCATCAACAGCTGCTTGGTCACCAATTTCTTTGTTACCAGTGCCCATGTAGCGAGCTGCTGAAATAGCGGCAGCTTCGGTAACTCGTACGAGTTCCATGGCTATGTTTCTGTCTGGGAAAATAGTAGTAATTGTCTTGCTCATTTTTTGTAATGGTTAACTACAAATTTAGATAGTAGTTGGTTGTAAAAAGAATGTGTTCTTTGCTATATTCATTCTTATTGTTTCTAATAATTAATTCATTTTTATTCGGAATAAGAATATTGTTGGTTGTATTTAGGGTTTTAATAAGCTCAATTAAAACCCTATTGGCTGGCTTTTCAATTTTTGGCTTAATGCTTAATAAGCTTCTTATTTGAAGATTATTTTTCGCACCTATTTCAATCACTTTTTCATAAGACTCTTTAGGAAGAATTAGATAGATTCGCCCTTCATTATGTAGCAATGTTGAAGCTCTTTCAATCAAATTTTTGTAACTTAATTTATCCGAAGCATTTCTGGCAATACTTCTACTTGTAATTTCTGGGGCTAGCCCTTCAAAAAAAGGAGGATTACTAATAATTACATCATATTTCCCTTTCGTTTCAAAGAAATTAAAGTCTTGTT
>CAZQWZ010000252.1:0-3640 GCA_964596935.1 uncultured Roseivirgaceae bacterium | reverse complement strand
CAAGCACGGTTCTGTGAGAGGTTTAGGGTGAAACTCCCTTTACCTACTCGATTACTAAACGTTGTGCGGCATACGAAAAAAGAGCCCTGAATTCAAGAGCCAACACACAAATAGCACATTAAATAAGAATAATGACAATGAAAAAACAGATTATTATAATTTTCACTTTTATGTCAACAATTGTCTTTTCTCAGGAAAAATCAGATGTTCAACAAGCAGCAGCACACGCAACCAACCCATTGGCTTTTGTAACTAAATTGCAGTTTCAACCTAATTATACTATAAAGGATAATGGAGGAGGTCAATTGGTTATGATTAGTAGAATAATGCAACCTTCTAAGTCAATTGGTTTACCATTTTTTAAAAGTAAAGACCCTTCAAAAATTTATACCATTTATAGATTGGAAGCTCCTGTTGCAAGCCAAACATCCCCTAACAATAATGGAGATGCTACGGGGTTGTCTGATTTAATTTTAATAGATGTTATTGCTTTTAAACAAAAGAAAGGTTTGTTTGGAGTTGGCCCTGCTTTGATAATGCCAACAGCAAGTTCAGAATATTTGGGTAGCGGAAAATGGAGTGCAGGATTAGCTGGAGTTTATATGACAAAAGCTTTTGGGTTAACCTTGGGAGTATTAGGACAACAATTTGTGTCTTTTGCTGGAGATGCTCAACGGAAAGATCAAAACTTTATGCTTTTTCAACCCATTATCACTAAAATATTTAAAAAAGGATACTTTATGAACTTCTCTCCGATTATGAAATTTGATTGGGAAAATGATGCTTACAATATTCCTTTAGGAATTAATTTCGGAAAAGCATTTGCTAAAAATCTATCGATGTTTATAGGGGCTGAATATGTAGTAAGAGGACCTAATCAAGGAGATTTCACTATTAGACTTAATATCAATGCTATGTTTGCAGCAGTGAAATAAATACTATGAAAAAAACACTACTCTTAGCAATAATAACGGTACTAACTTCTCAATTTTCTTTAGCCCAAGGAGATGGACCAAGAAACTTACTTTGGGGACCGAAGGGAGCTTCAGCATTTATACCTAAATGGATGAGTTTAAATCAAAACATCACTCCAGGAAATGTGTTAATAACTGATGCGGATATAAACATAGATGTATTTCCTTTAACACTTGTTCACAATTTTAATTTAGGTGGTAATTTTGCGCAGATAATGATTAATGCTGTGCCGGGTTCAGCAAGTGGAAAAACCGTAGATAGTCAAGGCGTCCAAATTCCTGAGGTTAATGCATCAGGTTTTGCAGATGGATTTATAGGTTTTAAATACGGATTAATAAATACACCTGCTTTAAATGCCATAGAATTTTCACAACATCAACAAAAGTTTTCAATGTACTTATATACCCGTTTATGGTACTCAGGCACTTATGACGAAAAAAAACCACTCAATTTAGGAACCAATAGATTTACTTTTGATTTTGGCCCTGTAGTAAATTTTCAATTTAGCAAGAATCCTAAAAGACCAACAACATTAGAATCTTATTTAGGACTGCACCTATATACAGCAAACAATTCCCCTTCATTAGGAACATTTGCTAACAAATCACAACAGTTGCCATCTCTTGTATGGGAAAATCACTTTTCACATAATTTTACGGATAAGCTTTGGGGTGGCGTAACGATACGCTATCAATATGGAGGAGCTTTAGAATTGGACGGAATAAACCAAGACAATAAATTAAATATATTAGGGAATGACTTGACAGTGGGTTATCAGGTGATGTCAATGCTAGCAATTCACACTTCTTATGGTGTAATTATTGCTGGAGACAATGGAGCACAATCTAATATGTTTAGAGTTGTTGCAATGTTTACTTTTGTAAATTTGAAAAAATTAAAAAAACCCTCTAATTAAAATATCTATTATGAAAAAAATAATCATTATTAGTTTTGTATTGCTTGCCTTAATGGCTTGTAATGAAAATAAGAAACAATCAGAAAACGAAACTTCAAAACAAACAGAAGAACAAGCCTATAAAACTGCTGTTGACGCCTATATTTGGGCATACCCATTGGTTTCTATTGGTGTTACTGCCAAATTAATAACCAATGTACCAAAGCCGTTGCCCAATGCACACGCTCCATTTAATTCGTTTGGGAGTGTAAATAAATTGTTTACTGCAGCCGATAAAGATGTGGTTTCATCAAATGTAGATAATCTGTACTCTTCTGCATTTTTAGATTTAACTCAGGGTGCTGCCGAAATTTCTGTACCTGCAACAAATGGACGTTATTATTCTTTTCAGTTAATGGATGCTTATTCAAATGATTTTGACTATATAGGTTCTAGAGCAACAGGAACGGATGCTGGTAAGTATCTAATAGTTGGTCCGAATTGGAAAGGAGAAACTCCAAAAGATGTTTTAAAGATTTTTAATTCACCAACGAATTTGGTTTGGGCAATTGGTAGAACGCTGATTAATGGCCAAGATGATATTGAAAATGTGCAGGAAATTCAGGAACAATATAAAATTACAGTTATCCCTCCTGCTACTGCCTCACCAGTATCTTGGAGTGAAAGAAATGACTTCCCAGAATTACAACCAAAACCACCTGTTGATAATGTAAACGAAATGGATTGGAAAACCTATTTTACTTGGGTTGGAAAGTTAATGAAAGAAAATCCAGTTCCAGTATCACATCAAGCATACGTGGATAATTTTAAAAGCATTGGTCTTTCTTTTGAAAATGGATTTGATGCTGAATCTTTAACTCTTGAACAACAAAAAGGTTTGGAAAGAGCAGTCGTTGAAGGTTTAAAACAATTAGATGCTGCTGCAAAAAAGAAAACAGGTATCATTAATAAAGGTTGGTTTTATAGTTTAAAAGCAGGTGTTTGGGGTGAAGATTATTTATACAGAGGTGCTGTTGCTTACAGGTCTTTGGGGCAAAACATTCCTGCCGAAGCTGTTTATATGAATACGACAGAAGATAAAGAAGGGACTTTATTAGATGCTAATAATAGTAACTATAAAATCACTTTTGCTAAAGGAGAATGGCCTCCTGTAGATGCATTTTGGTCGTTTACGATGTATAATGAACAAAATTTCTTTGTGCCAAATCCAATTAATCGTTTAGCAATAGGAAATAGAACAAAATCAATGAAACCAAACGCTGATGGTTCTTTAACAGTTTATTTTCAAAAAGATGCGCCTAAAGGAAATGAAGGCAATTGGTTACCAACACCTGATGGAAAATTTAGAGTATCATTACGTTTATATGTTCCTAAAGAAAATGTACTTAATGGAGAATGGTTACCACCAGGTATTGAAATATACTAACCCAAACATTATGTAATAATTAATTATTAGGAGTTTTACATTACTTGTCTTAATGGCTTGTAATGACAACAAAAAAACGGATATGCCAACTCATAAAGCCATACACATTGTCAAGTCGCTCGAAAAAACCAGCCGCACGAGCCAAAACTTGTCAATAAGTATGTCTTTGCCAACGCTACAAATAGGACGGAAAAGAAAGCACGACCGCACAACAAAGTGTATAAATCATTGGGCAGTCAGTGGTTAAACCAAAGTTAGTGCATATAAACAAAGTAAGGTAATAAACCGAAAATGAAGTGCTTCGAAATGCCCAACGCTTCATA
>CAZQWZ010000251.1:0-3670 GCA_964596935.1 uncultured Roseivirgaceae bacterium | reverse complement strand
CTACTATACCATTTAACTACAATTTGTATAGGTAGTTAAGTGCTTACCTCTATTACTTTAATTTATGGTAATTATCAATTGAGTCATAGATTTATGTTGGTTGATGATAATTATATTTATAATAGAGAAACTGATATAGGTCATTGTTCCTGGCTGTGAAACTCAATTATTTTGCATTAATTAATCAGCATCCATGGAAAAACCGTTTGATAGAATACCCGAACATTTAAAGCCAAAGGATCACGGAACAGATGCACTTTTTAAAAATGGGTTTATGGAAAAACTTACCAGAACGCATATATCTGTACCTGTTACTATGCATTTAATAATTGTGGGCTATGTATCTTATATTTAGCATTGCAGCAATTTAGTGTGTTAACATTTATACCCATTTTTGCTGCAGGCGTTCTTTTCTGGAAATTTTCTGAGTATTGGGTACATAGGTATGGATACCACGCTAATACCAAAAATAAATTATGGCTAAGAATTCAGCATATGAGGCATGGTATTCATCACCAATACCCTAAAGATCCAACACGTTTGGCTATGCCACCTGTACCAGCTTTAATTTTAATATCATTATTTTACAGTGTTTTTTATGGTGCCTTTTGGTTGATGGGTAATGCAGATCTTGCCATTACATTTTTTCCTGGGTTTCTTTTAGGCTATGTAGGTTATATTTCTTTCCATTACTTACAACATGTACTAAAGCCACCAAGATTTGGCCCAGTTAGTAGGTTATGGAAATTTCATGCGCTGCATAACTATAAGTATCCTGAAACAAAAGCATTTGGCGTAACCACTAAGTTGTGGGATATTATTTTTGGTACATTGTCAGACGAAAAAGTTTAGAAAATCTTCTATAATAAACAAGATTTTTTCTAACTTCATTGCTTCAAATTATTACTTTTGAAGCACATGAAATGTTATGGCCTTTAAAAATTCACATTGTAGAGATTGCAACGTTAAAAACCTGAGTAGATTTAAGGATGTTAATACTGATTATCTTGATGTATTAAGCGATAACAAAACTTGCAATATCTACAAAAAAGGGCAGCTTCTTTTACACGAAGGAAGCAGGCCAATGGGTGTATATTGCATAAAGTCTGGCAAAGTAAAAGTGTTTAAACTTGGCCAGCAAGGCAAGGAGCAAATCACAGCAGTTCTTAAAGAAGGAGATTTGGTTGGGTATAGAGCTATGTTGGGCGATTCTCTATTTCATGTTTCTGTAGAAGCATTAGAAGATGTGGTTGCTTGCCATATTCCCAAATCTGATTTTATGGCTGCATTTGAAAATGATAAATCGTTACACACGAAAATCATTAGTGAGCTATCAAATGAAGTAATGAGCCTTACATCTATTATTACTGATTTGGCTCAAAAGCCTGTGAGGAAAAGAACGGCTGCAGCTTTGGTAATGCTAAGAGATGTTTACAAAAATGGAAGTAATGAAACTGATACCGTTGATATAAATTTAACCAGAGAGAGTTTAGCTAATATTGTGGGTACCGCAACCGAAACTCTTATACGAGTTCTTCACGATTTTAAAGAGGAAGGATTAATAGAATCAAAGGGGAGAAAGCTAACAGTAAAAAATATTAAAACCTTGGAAAGGTTGGGAGGAATATACTAACTGCTAACTCACACATTTAAAATAACTAGACAGGAAGTGCATTTAGCTTCCTGTTTTTTATTGCATAAAATTCAAGCTGGAAAACAGATGCCGGAGCCTGAATTGGTTTAACAGCAATTATCTCCATGTTATTATAGGCTGATATAAATTCGTTTCTTCCAATACGAATTCTCGATGTGCCAGCTTCCTCTTTATAGTATTGCATTCTTCCAGATTGGTTTGCTAAGGCACTGTAAATAGTGTCGTAATTAAAACCAATGGGGGAGGGGATATATCGTATTTCTGCGTTCATTACTAGCAATAAACCTCTTGGTAGTTCTTAAACACCAATTTGTTAAGCATTTGGTTGTATTCGGTTAATAAGATATAAGCCCTATCTGGCACATAGTTAAATCTAGTCTTCAATTCCTTAATTTTATTAGATAGCTCCTTTACATAATAGTGAAGCTGACCTAGGCTTTTACACTTTTTAGGATTTTCGAAGTTTATAGAGGTAAACTTTTTAAAGTCATTGTCGATTCTTTTCTTTTCGTAAGTGCTCATAGTGTATTAATTCACAAATAAATAATTTATTAACACTTCAAATATAGTGTATAATATCAATAATCAAAATAATAATGTGTAATAATGCACAAATAATTTATAAATAGAATAATATATGCCAATATGATCAATTACTAGCGTGTGATTTTCATCACCTATTTATTTTCATTTACTTAATTATTAACTAACTTGATGGCAGAATAGTGAACTATAAAGTTGCCTTATGAAGGAAATATGGATTTTTGCAGGCATAGTAACCTTTGGAGTATATCCAATTCTATTGCTTGCGTTAAGAAGAATTTTTAGGGGTTCGTTTATTGCTAAAGTTGGAGCAGTAATATTAGCAGCTCAATGTTTTATTGGTATTGAATGTTTTGTTATAGGCAAGCTCGGTTTATATCATTTGATTTGGGTTTTCCCTACTGGTTCTGCAGCGTTGTTTATTACCTACTTTTATATGTATAAACATATGCAAAAACCCTTAAGCAAGCTTACAGAAAATTTAGACTCTATGGCTACAGGCAATTTAAACGTAGCCATTGAAGAATATTCTTTAAATCGAAAGGATGAAATAGGCAGAATTTGCAATGCCATGAGTTTAATGATTAAGAATTTGACTGATATTGTATCTAATCTAAAAAGTGCTGCTAATATGGTTACTGTTAACAGCGAAAGAATATCGCTAAAATCAACAGAGGTATCAGAAGGAGTAACCAATCAAGCGGCCTCAATAGAGGAAATTGCAGCTTCTATTGAAGAGATGACAGCAAGCATGCAGCTAAATGCAGATAATGCCGAGCAAGCTAATAAATTGGTAGGTAATGCGAGCAATGAAATTGATAATGGTGCTAAACTTACAAATGATACGGTAACTCTAATGGAGGAGATTACTAAAAAAATGACTGCAATTAGAGAAATTGCAGACCAAACAAATATGTTGGCCTTAAACGCAGCGGTTGAATCTTCGCGTGCAGGAGAACACGGCAAAGGGTTTGCAGTTGTTGCTAAAGAAATTAGAACTTTGGCAGAACGCTCGCGCGAACTTTCGAATAGTATAAATATATTAACGGACCAATGTTTTAGCAACTCTAAAAAAACTGCTGAAAACATGGATATGGTTTTACCCGAAATAAGCAAAACAACTAACATAGTAAAAGAGATAGCCTCTGCCAGTAATGAGCAGCGTAATGGAGCTGAGCAAATAAATGAGAGCGTACAAAGCATGAATCACATCACCCAAGTTAATGCAGCTTCGGCCGAATTACTAAGCGATATCGCTAAAGAAATGAACAGTGTAGCTCATCAAATGAACAAAAGTGCCCAGTTTTTTCAAATCGAAGAACAAGTGTAAAACTTATTCTAAAGATTTTTTAGTAATGTAATACCTATACCCAACTATCAATTTATCAAACTTACTAAGCTTCATTAAATCTTTGTTTTTATAACTAGGCATAATTACCTTATTAACTCTCGCAATTATTTTAAATAAAAATT
>CAZQWZ010000250.1:0-3696 GCA_964596935.1 uncultured Roseivirgaceae bacterium | reverse complement strand
ATCGAAAAAGGACGGAGATATTTCATCAAAGCATGCACGTAAAAGCAAGGGAGGAAAAGAGAAAAAGCAAGGAAAAAAAAGGATATTCCTATTGACGAAAGAGTATCTTGCCCGGTAGATAAAGCTACACTTCCCAGCGATGCTGTTTTTAAGGGCTATACTACAGTGATTCAACAAGATTTAGTATTCCAACGAAAGAATACAGAATTTCAAATAGAAATATGGTATTCGCCTTCAGAAAAAAAGACTTATCGCTCACCTTCTCCTGATTACACAGGTTATTTCGGTAACAATCTAAAAACGTTTGTTTTAATGATGCATAATTATGCAGATGTTACTCACAGCAAATTATTAGGCTTACTAGAAGGAATGGATATAACAATATCCTCGGGTTCTCTACAAAATATTCTTACAGAAAATAAGGATACTTGGATAGCCGAAAAGCAGGGAATCATAAAATCAGGTTTACAAGGTAGTTTTACCCAAACAGATACTACGGGAGCAAAAGTAGCTGGTGAACGATGGCATACCCATATCTTATGTTCAGAAAAATTTATGTCTTTCTCTACATTGGAAGGAAAAAGTCGTAAGCATCTTTTATATGCTTTGCAAGGAGAACCCGAAGCGGGTTTAAGCTTTGTGTATAATGAGATGACTGAAAATTATTTGAATCACTTTAAAATATCAGCCTTTCATAAACAACAATTAGCAGCTATTTATAAAGATATTGGAGTGCTAACAGAATTAGAGTTTAAAAAAAACACATTAAAGTTAATCCCTGATTTAGCTTCCAAACCAACAACTTTTAATTGGATTTGTGATTCATTTGCATTTGGTTATTATAAGCAGCAAGAAGATTTTTCTCTAGTAGATATTCTTATTAGCGATAATGCACCTGAGTATAATCTTATCGGAAACAGGCAGGGGCTTTGTTGGGTTCATGATGGACGAAATTATAATAAATTAACCCCATTTATTGATTACCACCACCAACTTGTTGAAGAGTTCAAAAATAGATATTGGGAGTTTTATGATAAACTATTGCATTATAAAGAGTTTCCAAAAATAGAGCTTAAAAAGGATCTTGAATGTTTATATTAATCCAAAAGTGTACCAGTATTTCAATCCAAAAGTATACCATTTAGGTTATAAAAAAAAGTCCTATTCCATTTTTCACAGGTTATCCTGTGAAAAATGGAATAGGACTTCGTATTTTCAGTATTATTGGCTTCATAATTAATTATTTTTGGTTTAATTCTTTGGTTTCTTTAAGTCTGTATGATTCTCCATTCATATTTACTAGATAAGCTTTATGTGTTAAACGATCGACCAATGCTGCGGTTAAAACAGCATCTCCAAATATTTCATCCCACTGATCAAAACCTAAGTTGGTGGTAATAATTGTTGATTTTCGTCCTGCTCTAAGAGATAGGTGGTTGAATAGTAATTCTGCTCCTTTTTTGTCAAATGAAATATATCCAAATTCATCACATATTACTAAATCGTATTTTTCAAACCGAGCCTCCATTTGTCTTAATGTTCTGTCGGAGTGAGATTCACGGAGTAAAGTAAGGAGTTTATGGACAGTAGTGAAAAGCACTTTATATCCTTGCATACAAGCCTTTAATCCAAGCCCTATAGCTATATGTGTTTTTCCTGTTCCTGGATTTCCTGAGAGCACTATGTTTTGACCAGAATCAATAAAGTCCAATCGTTCAAGTAAGGGTAATTTATCTATGGCTTCTGCTGGAAGAAGGTCTCTTTTTAGGTCGTATAGGTACATCTTTGAAGGGAATCCTGCTTGTCTAATTTGTGATTTCTTTCTGTTCTCTAATCGTGTTTCATACTCCTTTTCCATCAGGTGAAGTAAAAAAGTTTCGTAATCGTATTTTTGTTTGGTCGCTTCTATACTCAAACTGTTTAGGTTTTCGGAATTTTGGTAAAGTTATTTTTTTCTTTATCAAGGCGAAAAATTCAAACATAGCCTTTGCTATGGTTTTATTTTTCAACGCAGATAAAGGGGAAAAGAACGAGCCAAAAACCGATAATCTAAATGGTTTGAGTATATTACCTGCTCTTTAAACTCTTTGCTAAAGGTAGGTAATCGTAGTTCTTTACTATATTTTACAATTTGTTCATTTATATCGTTAAGTATCATTTGGTGGTTTTTAAACTCATTAGTTGAGTGATTTGCATTAATTGATTTGTTGCCAACTGGGTTGTTTCTGTTTGTATTGATGGGCTAGAATGGATGATCTCTAAATGGGATTGGTTTCCTAAAAGGGCCATTATTTTTTCAGATGTAACATTCTTAGCCGTACTAGTTGCTAGTTGATTTACGACTTCTTTTAAGCGTTCATCTGCTATTTTCTTTTCATCACAATAGTGTAATAGTGTTATAAAATCACGGGCAGATGCTGTAAAATAGGTGTCGTAGATATTTTTTAATTGACTCCTGCTTGCTAATGCTAAACTCCCTGATAGTGCTCCTGGCTTTCGCTTGAAGGTATCTAAGTAATGCTCAATAGTGATTGTCCATTTATGTTTTGAATAAACCCGTTTATGTGTAGCTACCAGTTTGTTATCGTAAAATATTTCTAGTTTCGAGCTGTAAATTTTCACATCAACAAATTCAGAAACAAGGTTGTCAGGTACTGAGTATCGGTTTGTTCGATGGCTTATAGTAGCGTATTTATCGACTCTTAATTGTTTGTAATCAGCGCATGCTAACTCTTGGGGCTGTTTAATTAAATACTCTTTTTCTGCACCATGCATTTCGTTGGCCGTTTTTCCTGTAAGCTGCTGTTTGGTATTGTTTATATTTTCAAGAATTATTAAAAGGTGTTTATTCGCAGCTTCTACAGAAGTAAAATCATCTTTTATTGCAAATGATTTTCTTCTTACATATTCAACACTTCGTTCTACGTGTCCCTTTTCATTTCCTCGGTAAGCATTACAAAAACGGTGTTTAAATTGATAATGCCCTCGTAAATTGAGCAGTGCTTGGGTTGGTTCTTTCTCATGTTTACCAATAAATTTAGCAACTGCTACTCGCATATTATCGTAAACCATTTCTTCGTATACTCCTCCTGCTTTAGAAAAAAAGGCAACATGAGATTCCATAAAGGCTAATGTATCTTGGCGTTCGTAAAGGATAGCATATCGGTAATTGCTGTATCCACTTGTAAATACAGCCATATGAAACTTTCGCTTTTCTCCTAATATATTAAGCTTTACTTCTCCCCAATCAAACTCACAATTACTGCCTGGTTGATACACTTGACGGATAAAAGCTTCTTTTTTACGAGTTGAAGTGAGTTTGCTTCGAATGTAATTACACACCGTAGTATAGCCTATTTTAAATCCTTTCTCTTGTAAAAGAGCCCAAATGTCACTTTTCTTTAGCTGTTGCTTCGAGTTATTTGACATTTTTTTCTTTTGATTTTCTTCCAACATCTTATCTATCTCTGTTTGTATTTCTGCCGTCAAGCGTAATTTAACTCGAATACTTCCTTTGTAAACAGGTTCCGTTGACAAGCAAATCGATAATGCTTCAGATGGATTTTTACCAGTTGCTAAAATGTTTTGATATTGTTTTACATATCGGGAAACCGTCTTCCGAGATATGCCTAATTCTTGCGATGTTTGACGTTGACTTGACCCGTCTCGATAGAAGCGTAATATTATTTCTTGTTT
>CAZQWZ010000249.1:0-3726 GCA_964596935.1 uncultured Roseivirgaceae bacterium | reverse complement strand
AAATGCAGAGCAACAAGCCTTGTATAAACAGTATAGTGAAAAGTATGCGGATTAATAGTTAATTCAACTCCCAATACTGCAACTCAACGATTTACGTATTGTGGATGTAAGCTTAGGTACTACATTTGAATCAACAAGCCAACTAATAGAAGTAAAATCCTTCGAACGATAGACTTAATTGCTATCAGTTCGGAGGATTTTTTATTTAATGTTGTTACAAACAAAGAGGAGTTTGCAGATGCTGTTCTTATAAGAGCTATTGAGCCAATTATTGGTATTAACAAAATGCAAGTTCGTAGAAATTTATCAGCTAATTCAAAGCTTCTTACGGGTGTCCTTGCCCGCTTAAGCCAAGCAATGGGTATAGACAAAGGATTAAATGGCATCAGTGTACTTAATAATATGGTGTGGATTGAAGCACGCGAAACTAATTTTTCTTCAAAAATTGAAGCGCCTAAACGTATTGGGGTAAATTATGCTGGTGAAGATGCTAACCTCCTTTGGCGATTTTCTATAATTGGCAATAAGTTTGTAAGTAAATAATTGTCATTATTTAGTATCATTGTTATAGATAACAATAACATAAAAAACACGTCATTTCTGCGTAATCAGGAATCTTAAGTTAATTAAGCAGGTTCCTGCCTACGCAGGAATGACGTTATTAATTAAAAATGAAGAAATTAGTATTTTTTATAATCTTCTTATTAGTTGCTTTTAACGGAGTTAGCCAACATTCATTGGTTGGTAAAGAATCTATTTTTAATTCCTATGCCGATGAACAAAATCCAGTATTGAGCCCCGATGGCAACACAGTTTATTTTATTCGATCGCATCATACTCAAAATGTTGGGCGTAAAATGGATTTAGCCGATATTTGGTATAGCACTTACGACTCAACTTCGGGTAGCTGGGGTGCTCCTAAAAATATTGGATATTTGTTAAATAACCAATTTCATAATGGAGTAATTGGTTTTGGTGAAGCGGGTGATATGTACCTCTATAATATATATGAAGAAGATGGAGGTTCTCCAAAATCACGAGGTATATCAGTTGTAGCACCTATCGAACCACCTAAATATTGGACAATACCTATCACCTCTGTAGTAAGATATTTTTATAATTTATCAGATAACCATAGTATTTCGATCTCTCAGGATGGCAAAGTAATGTTGCTATCGCTCGAATCATTTAAAACTCGTGGCGCAGAAGATCTTTACGTAAGTTTTTGGTTGCCACAATTAAAGGCTTGGTCAGAACCTAAAAATTTAGGAGATGAAATAAATACGATGTATCAAGAGGTTACTCCATTTTTGGCAGCAGATAATAAAACATTATACTTTTCATCAAACGGGCATGGTGGTTTTGGTAGTAAAGATGTTTTTTCATCCAAACGGTTAGATAACAGTTGGGAGAAATGGTCGAAGCCTGTAAATATGGGTGCAGAAGTAAATACAGAAGGAGCAGAATTATATTACCAATATTTACCAGATAAAGAGTTGGCCATTTATACCAGCACCAAAAACAGTGATGGATATGGAGATATTCATTTTAAGAATATACCAATACCTGAAATGGCAAAAACTATTGGCTATGAAATAGAAGTACCCAAAGATTCAACAGTTCATATAGTGGAAGAACCCGCCAAGTCTGATTTTTTTATCCAAATAGTAGGTTCTATTACAGATGTTAAAACACAAAGCCCAGTAGCTGCAACCATTCATATTAATGGGGGTGATTTTTCAAATAACCAAACACTAGCAACTGCGTTTTCTTTTGAACTGCCTACGGCAAATGAATATACCTTGGTGGTAGAAGCAGATGGCTATATAAGCTATAGTGAAAAGCTCGATATTAGAACCAATGAGTTAAAACAACTTGAACACAATATCGTACTTCAGCCCATCGAACTTGGCACCACCGTTAAGCTAGATTTGGTATTGTTTCAGCGTGGAACCACAGACTTTTTAGAGGAATCATACGAGCAATTAGATCTTATGATTCAGATGATGAAAGATAACTCAACCATGGAAATTGAATTAGGTGGCCATACCGATAATGTTGGAAACTCAAGACTAAATAAAAAACTTAGCCAAGAAAGGGTAGATGCCGTTGTTAAATACTTTATAGATAATGGCATTAACTCTAAACGACTATCTGGCAAAGGCTATGGCGGCTCTAAACCCATTGCATCTAATAACTCAGAAGCAACTCGCAGGCTCAATCGTAGAGTAGAGTTTACTGTGGTAAAACAATAGAAGTTTACGAACTTTTACCATCTTTGCAATTCATAAAATCCACCTTTATTTATGCATAATAAAGCAAATTATATAATCATATTACTAGCAGTTTTTTCTTTTACTGCTTGTTCTACAGATAAAAAATCAAAAGAATCAGAACATTCTGAACAAGCACAAGATTCAGTTGTTAGCCTACTTTATCCTGATGAAACACATTTTAAAAACATTAAGCAGTTAACTTTTGCAGCTGATAATGCCGAGGCATATTGGAGTTTCGATAATTCTAAAGTAGTATTTCAATCAAACAACCCAGCTTGGGGTGTACAGTGCGATCAAATCTATGTATTCGATTTGGCCACAGCCGATATGGCAAACAAAATACCTAATTTAATTAGTACAGGAAAAGGAAGAACCACTTGTGCCTACTTTATGCCGGGCGATACAACCATCGTTTATGCATCTACTCATTTAGGGGATGAAGCTTGCCCTCCAGTGCCAGAACGTATACCTGGCGGAAAATACTTGTGGCCAATTTATGCTACTTACGATATTTTTGTTGCCGATTTAGAAGGTAATATTACAGCTCAATTAACCAACGAGCCTGGGTACGATGCCGAAGCAACTGTATCGCCTAATGGAGATAAAATTGTTTTTACCTCTGATCGTACAGGAGATTTAGAGCTTTATACCATGGACATTGATGGCAGTAATGTATTACAAATAACGAGCGATCTTGGGTACGATGGAGGAGCATTTTTCTCTCCAGATGGTTCTAAATTAATCTTCCGTTCATCACGACCTAAAACAGATGAGGCAAAAAAAGAATATAAGGATTACTTATCTCAAGGATTAGTTGCGCCAACCAGTATGGAGCTTTATATCTGTAATGTAGATGGATCTGATTTACGTAAGTTAACTGATTTAGGTAAAGCCAATTGGGCTCCATTCTTTCACCCATCTGGCGAAAAAGTAATTTTTGCTTCTAACCATAAAGGGACAAGAGGATTTCAGTTTAACCTGTTTATGATCAATATTGATGGAACAGGATTAGAGCAAATTTCGCATGATTCTGTGTTTGATGCGTTTCCAATGTTTTCACCAGATGGCAAAAAAATCATCTTCTCATCTAACCGAAATAATGGTGGTAACCACGATACCAACCTATTTGTTGCTGATTGGGTAGATTGATTTGTTATCAGATTCGTTTCTGAAAGTCACTCCGTAGGAGTCTTAGCCATTACAATTATATTATAAGTGGCTAATTTCTTCGCTGCGCTACGAAATGACAGCCCTAATGATTGTTAAGTTTCAAAAATACTAAAGGCTACATCTTTTATAGGATGTAGCCTTTTTATATATAATTAAAATTATAATTTTACTTTAACTGTTAATAGGGTATATGCACACAGTGTTATTTATAAAAGAAAGATAGTATGATATATTTTTTGGGATTAGGAATCATTTTAACTCTAATTTTTATGGTGAATAG
>CAZQWZ010000248.1:0-3743 GCA_964596935.1 uncultured Roseivirgaceae bacterium | reverse complement strand
ATACTCACTAAAAAATCATTACATTAGAGTTATTCTTATTTTAACCCTAATATATCATGATTAAAAAATTAAGTGTTTTTATATTAATTGGTATTTTGGTTGCTTTTACAAAGCCTCCTAAAAAAACCAAACTTCAGCTAAAAGTTGAAACTTTAGCAGAGCAAGTTGAGTCAAAAGCAATAGACTGGCGCCATCATCTACACCAAAACCCGGAATTATCTAACCGAGAATTTAAAACGGCAGAATACATTGCTGCTCATTTAAAATCATTAGGACTAGAAGTGCAAACAGGTGTTGCTAAAACGGGTGTTGTAGCCATACTTAAAGGAGGCAAACCAGGACCTGTAGTTGCTCTTAGAGCTGATATTGATGGGCTACCTGTGCCTGAAAGAGTAGAATCTCCATGGAAATCAACAGCCATTGGAGAATTTAACGGCAACGAAGTGCCTGTAATGCATGCCTGTGGCCACGATACGCATATTGCCATTTTAATGGGCGTTGCAGAAGTGCTAACTACCGTTAAATCAGAGCTCAAAGGAACCGTAAAATTTATCTTTCAACCTGCCGAAGAAGGAGCACCCAAAGGAGAAGAAGGAGGAGCTAAATTAATGGTGAAGGAAGGCGTACTCAAAAATCCTGATGTAGAAGCCATCTTTGGATTACATATTTCATCAGGAACACATGTAGGCCAAATAAATTATAAACCTGGAGGTATAATGGCAAGCTCTAACTCATTTGAAATTACTATTCATGGCAAGCAAGCACATGGTTCTGCTCCTTGGAAAAGCATTGACCCTATTGTAACGGCAGCTCAAATAATTAATAATGCACAAACCATTGTAAGTAGAAATATGATGCTTACCAAGGAAGCTGCCGTAGTTACTTTTGGTAGTGTACATGGCGGTGTTCGAAGCAATATTATTCCTGAAGAAGTTAAATTGGTTGGTACTATTAGAGCACTTGATAATGACATGCGCGATTTAATTTTTGAGCGCCTAACCACCATTGCCATTAAAACAGGTGAGAGTAATGGTGCAAAAGTAGAAATTGAGATCCATGAAGGATACCCTATCACTTTTAATGATGTTGATTTAACCGCTAAAATGCTGCCCACTTTACAAAGTGTAGTTGGTATAAGCAATGTAAATCTTGTGCCAGCTGTTACGGGCGCAGAAGATTTTTCGTTTTTTCAACGAGAAGTGCCGGGGTTTTATTTCTTTTTAGGAGGAACTCCTATAAATGTAAAACCTGAAGATGCTCCCTCTCATCATACACCTGATTTTTATGTGGAAGATGATGCTTTGGTAATTGGCATTAAAGCTATGAGCAGGATGGTGGTAGATTATTCAATGTAAAAACATACACGTCATTGCGAGGGAGGAACGACTGCGGCAATCCTTTTCAAGTGAAGAGATTGCTTCGTACCTCGCAATGACGTTATAATAGTATAGTAGTAAGCGGGTGAATTTGTGAAACTTTACAAATTCACCCGCTTATTCTTGATATTCTTGTAACTATGATTGACAATAAATTATGAAAAAAATCATCTACATTTTGCTATTATTAGCAGTTGCTTGTTCAACCGAACAACCGAAAGACAAATCAGCGTTGGTGGAAGGTAGATATAATGTAGCCATTCTTATTATGAATGGAGTATTTAATACTGAACTAACTGCCCCTTATGATATTTTTCAGCACACACAATATCGCGAAAGTATTAAGGCAATGAATGTGTTTACGGTTGCCAATACCAACGAGGCCATAAAAACATTTGAAGGCATGCGGATATTGCCCGACTTTAATTACTTATCAGATTCTTTGCCTCAAATCGATGTTTTAGTAGTGCCAAGTGCAGAGCACCATTTGGATACTGACCTAGAAGATACAATAATGCTAAACTTTGTTCGCAAAGTGGATAAAACGGCCTTGTATGTAACCTCTCATTGCGATGGGGCTTTTGTACTTGCCAAAAGTGGAATTTTAGAAGGAGTTGAATCAACTACTTTTCCTGGCGATATTGATAAGTACAGAGCTATGTTTCCTGAACTTACCATTCATAAAGATGTATTTATGGTACACGATGGCAAATACATTACCTCTTCGGGTGGAGCCCGCTCTTTTGATGGAGCACTTTACCTATGCGAATTACTTTACGGAAAAGAAATTGCGCAAAGCCTAGCAGGAGGTTTAGTTATCGATTGGCAATTAGAAGAAGTGCCTCATATTGTGGTGGAGAAATAGTCTCTCATACTAAAACCTCGAAGGTCTTTCTGCATGATGGTAAGAGACCTTCGAGGTGTAATTTTTCTATTGAAGTTCCCTAATGAGAATAATGCTCCTAATCTTCCAATTCAAATGGTTATATTTGGTTAAAACAATTAAAAATGGTTACTGTAATAAAAAAGGGCGATACTAAATCGAATATTCATAAAGCTCTTCAAAAGTTAAAAAATACACCAGTAGAGGGTTTTGATGCAAAAAAATATTCAGGCATCTTAAAATTAGAAGATGAGCCTCTTGAAATCTAGAAAAAATTAAGGGATGAATGGAGATAAGCTATTGCTCGATACAAATATTCTTCTTTACCTTTTAAACGGTGATAAAACTTTAGTATAAATATTAAATGGTAAAAATCCATACCTATTCACCCATAGAAGGGGTGAAAGGGTTTTTTGAAAAGTATTTTTTAGATTTTCAAGCACGCTGCGGTTGTTTTTCTTAACCGTTGAGATATATCCTCTAATTTGCGCAAAATATTGCGCATTGTTTGCAGACCTAAAACACCCAGATACTTTCTACTTTACCTTAATCATTCTTAAATCTCTTTCCGCTTGATTATTATCAAAAGGAACTTCAGGTTGCTTTATGAATTTCAGAAACAAGTGTTTATGCTTTTCTAAAGCAAAGGCAAGTCTTTGTTCTTCGGTTTTCTTGTATTTTTTATCATAGGTACTAATAATGGGCGTTAATAGCTGAGAGTATTTAGTTTGTATCCTTGAATAGTAGGAAGGAGTTAATGGAGGGTGTTGCTTCTTTTTTTGTTAGCACGCACTAAAATTTTACTTATTTCAGTTGCCCATTTTGCTTTAAAATCTTCTTCTACATATACAAGGTCTCTTAATATATGGGCATTACATTGTGCTTGCTGAACAAGGCCTTCAGGAAAGGCTCCTTTGTTTTTTTGACTACAATGTATACACGTTTTCTCTATAACTCGGTGCTCAGTCACCTGCATCTTTATCGTGGGGATATCAATAATTTGTCTTGCCTTAAACTGACTTAGGTCTTTAGGTAAGACTTTATTACAACAACTGCATTGCTTCACATCGTGTATTATAATAGCATCCGCAACCGCTACCATTTTCAACTTTTTTCCTTTGTGCCCTTTTTGATCACCAGATTTTTGGTCTTCCTGAACGGATCTTGTGAAGGAGGCATACTACTATTACTGCCTTTCGGATTTTCGTACTTATTAAGACGCTCCTTTAAAGTCACCTCTATTTCGGTAGCTTTCACAACCATGAAAGTACAACGATAAACTATTGCGACCTAAAATTATTAACGACTATATGGCATGAATACAAAAAACCAAATGCCTTTTTGGCATGCCAGCATTAATAGCAAATAAAAACGGGGGAATAGTTACTTATTATGTATAAATTTATATCCTTGGTTTTATTAAAACACTTAAAAAATGACCGACTACACAATAAGACTCCATAGCCTTCTTTGCTATTTGCCAG
>CAZQWZ010000247.1:0-3768 GCA_964596935.1 uncultured Roseivirgaceae bacterium | reverse complement strand
GTTAAAGCCTTCTGGTTCTTCCATCCCTTCGTGCCAAGGCTCAATTTTTAAATGTACTTCACCAAATTGGCCGGATCCTCCTGATTGTTTTTTATGGCGGTAACTAGCAGTGGCGGGCCTATGTATTGTTTCTCTATACGATATTTTAGGTTGTTCAAATTGCAGTTCTATATCGTGTAGATTTTTTAAGGTCCATTCGATTACTGCTAGGTGCAGTTCGCCTTGGCATAAAAGTAAGAGCTGTTTTAGCTCACGCGAAAACTCTACTTTAATGGTAGGGTCTTGGCTACCCATCTTTTTTAGAATTTCAAAAACCTTTTCATCATCTCTTTTATTAACCGCACTAACAGCTCTACGAATTCGAGGAGCAGGGAACTTAATCGGTTTAACCGTAATAACATTATTGCCTGCATATAGGGTATCGTTAGTTTCGGTATGTTTTAATTTTAGGGAGGCACCAATATCACCACAAGAGAGAGTTTTAACAGGGGTTCGCTTATTACCATCCATTATAAATAATTGATTGATGGTTTCGTTACCCTCGGTTCTTGCATTGGTTAATTTATCTCCTTGATTTAGGGTTCCTGCTTTCACTTTAAAAAAGGAGAGTTGACCTAGATTTGCTTCGTGCATGGTTTTAAACACAAACAGAACTGCATCTTGATCTTTATTGCATTTGATCGAAACACCCTCTACACTTTGGCTACTTTCAAGATCAGAAGCAGCAGGGCAAACATTATCTATAAAGCCCATTAAGCGGCCACTACCCATATCTTTTTCTGCTGAAACGCAAAAAACAGGAAATATTTCGTGGTTAATCATTCCTAGTTTAATGCCTTTACGCATTTCATCTTCGTTAAGCGTGCCTTTATCAAAGAAAAGCTCCATTAATTCTTCATCATTTTCAGCCGCTTTTTCTACTAACTCATTATGCAATTCATCTGCTTTTTCTTTTTCTGCTTTAGGTATATCTAGCTTTTCGGGCTTTCCACCTTCTTCTCCAAATTTGTACATGCGCATTTTAAGCACATCAATAATGCATTGCTTGCCATCCTCTACAATTGGGTATTGGACAAGCGTAGCATTTTTGCCAAATTGATTTTTAATTGATTGGAAACTATCTTCGAAATTGGCTTTTGGGTGATCTATTTGATTGATGACAAATAAAGTGGGTTTTCTAAAACGATCTGTATAATTCCATATAATTTCAGTTCCAACCTCAACTCCGTGTTGTGCGTTAACTATCATTGCCACTGTATCGGCAACTCGCATAGATGAAGCTATTTCTCCAATAAAATCATCTAGCCCTGGAGTATCAATTATGTTAATTTTATAATTACGCCATTCTGTGTGCAGTGGTGTTGCAAAAATGGTCATTTCTCGCTCATGCTCTACCTCATGAAAATCGGATACAGTGTTTTTACCTTCTATGGTTCCTCTCCTGTTAATAAGACCTGCTTCAAAAAGCATTGTCTCGGCAAGGGTAGTCTTGCCGCTTTTATGGGCACCAACGAAGACCACATTCTTTATATGTTTATCATCAAAATTTGTCATGGTATTTACGTTTTGTTTGAAACAATAAAATACGAAATTTTTTTTCAAAAAACTCTTGATTTATATCATTTCTATTAATGATATAAATGACTATATTTTTAGATTTATTATGGTTAAGATGATTTTAATCATAGTACGTGGCGTAATAATTAGTTAACTTGTTAGTGTACAAATTAATTCGATTATGGCAGCTAAAAAATATCCGAAAGCTGATCTAAATCGATATAGAACTGTGTTTTTCAATATTGGTTTAATTCTAAGTTTAGCAATTACTTATACTGCATTTGAATGGAAATTTTATAATAATAGCGGCATTTTAGATACCTCAGTTATTGTTAATGATGAGTTTGAGGAAGTTTTGGAGATACCGCCAACAGAGCAACCTCCACCACCTCCACCAGAAATTAAAAATGTAAATATTGTGATTATTGAAGATACTGAGGAACTAGAAGATGAATTAGAAATTTTGTTTGATATTGAAATGACTGAAGAACTGGTAATTGAACAAATGCCTTTAATAATTGGAGAAGATGAAATGGAGGAAGAATTTTCTGAAGAAATATTTTTGATTGTTGAAGAGCAGCCTCGGCCCATAGGTGGAATGAAAGCCTTTTATGCACATATTAATAAAAAAATTAGGTATCCTAGGCAAGCACGTATAATGGGTATTCAGGGCAAAGTGTTTGTGCAATTTGTAGTTGAAAAAGATGGCTACATTAGCCAAGTAAAGATTGTACGTGGGATTGGCGAGTCTTGTGATAATGAGGCGTTACGTGTAGTTTCTAGTGCCCCTGCATGGAACCCAGGCAAACAAAGAGGTAAACCTGTTAGGGTAAAAATGGTTTTGCCTATTTCGTTTAAACTAAATTAATTTTAGGGTTACCCATATAAAGCATGACGTGTTTATTAGTCTATTCGGGACTTATATGGGTAACCCTATTAATTCTTATCTGAAATATTTTTTAGCCTTTTCTTTCAGTATAGTTCTATCGGCTGTAATGGTTGGGTCGCTGTAAATTTTTGACGAAAGCTCGGCAACAACTTTGCGGTTGTAGCCTAATCGTTCGGCCATATCTTCACAAAAAACTATTTCACTTTTAAACACTTGCCCATCGGCTTTCATTAATTGAACTACATTATACAAAAACTCAAATTTTTGATCTTGCGAAAGGTATTCTAAATCCGCAATGGGTTTGGGGTCTCTTACTAATTCATCTATTTCTTCCTTGCTCATATCATGAGCTTCAGCAATAGTTCTAATAAGACTCATTTCTTTGTCATCCATTTTGCCATCGCTAGAGGCAAGTTGAGCTAAAATATTTAATTGATCCTTTATCATTATTCCTGTTGTTATTTCAATGCAAAACTAAATAAAATATATTGATGCTTAAATACTGATGTGTTTCAATATTGTTTGGGTGTGAAATTAGTATTATAAATTTTACTTCTATGCAACCTTTTAGATATTATGCCTGTCTGTAAATTAAATAAAGTGTTTATGTTAGAACACTTAAATAAACTTAAAAATATCAACTATGAAAAAATCACTCATTTATCTATTCGTTTTTGCGTTAAGTGCATCTGCTTTTGCTCAAAGTGGAGCAACACGAAAATTGGATAAATTTACCTCTATTAGCGTATCAGAAGGAATTGAAGTTAACCTTGTTAAAGGAAATTCACACCAAGCAAAAATTACATTTTACAAAAATGTTGATTTAGAAGAAGTATTGACCGAAGTGTCAGGATCAACTTTAAAAATCCATTTAGATGGAAACAACCATACTAATGTTGATGTTAGGATTGATGTAACTTTTGTTAGTTTAGAAAGCGTTAGAGCAAGCTCTGCTGCTGATGTAACATCTTCTTCTGTAATAGAAGCAAGCGATTTTAAAGTAAAAGCTTCAAGTGCTGCTGATGTTACATTAGAACTAAAAGTAAAAACATTAAAAGTTGATGCTTCAAGTGCTGCTGATGTTACACTTTCAGGTTCAACAGATAGCCAAAGTGTTGATATTTCTAGTGCTGCCGATTATAAAGCATTTGATTTAAAGAGTAAAACAGCAAATGTATCTGCCTCATCTGCAGCAGATGCTAAAGTAAATGTTTCTGAAAATTTAGATGCAAGTGCTAACAGTGGAGGGTCTGTTAAATATAAAGGCAACCCAGCTAAATTAAGAGAGCATAGTTCTAGTGGAGGAGATGTGAAAGAATACT
>CAZQWZ010000246.1:0-3783 GCA_964596935.1 uncultured Roseivirgaceae bacterium | reverse complement strand
TCTGATTGTGGAGCATAATAATTATCAGCTTTATAATGAATTGTGGCTTTTTTAGACAACACTATAAAGCCATGTGCAAAACCTCTGGGCACAAAAAGTTGATGTTTATTATCCTCACTTAAAATGTAGGATACGTATTCTCCGAAAGAAAGAGACTCTGGTCTTAAGTCAACTGCTACGTCAAGTATAGTTCCTTGTACTGCTCTTACCAGTTTTGCTTGTGCATTGTCCCCCAATTGCAAATGGATGCCTCTTATAACTCCAAAAGATGATTGAGATTGATTATCTTGTACAAATAGAGTTTCCCTCCCAATAGCTTTATCAAAAATTTGTTGATTAAAACTCTCGAAAAAATAACCTCTATCATCTTCATATACTGTAGGTGAAAGATGATAGCATCCTTTTAATTTGGTCTCTTCTATTTTCATTTATTATTATTTTTCCAATACCAATCAATATATTTTGCTATCCCATGTTCAAAATCAAATTTAGGCTCATATCCTAATAGTTCTTTTGCCAAGCTAATATCAGCTTGAGAATGCTTAACATCTCCTGCTCGTTCTGGCCCAAAATGGAGTTGAATACTTTGTACTTCATTTTTATGCTTTGCTAAATTCATTCTCAATGAATCAAACATTTCTATCAAAGAAACCCTGCCCCCATAAGCAACATTAAATACTTTATTTATAGCTTCTTCATTTGAAACGAGAGCAGCCAATTGATTTATCTGAATCACATTATCAATATAGGTAAAATCTCTAGAGGTTTTGCCATCTCCGTTAATAGTGGGTGGCTCTAGGTTTAGTAGCTGCTGCGTAAATTTTGGAATTACAGCAGCATAGGCTCCATTGGGGTCTTGTTTTCTTCCAAACACATTAAAATAGCGTAATCCAATGGTTTCTAAGCCATAGGTTTTATAAAAAACATCAGCATAAAGCTCATTAACGTATTTAGTTACTGCATAGGGCGAAAGTGGTTTGCCTATTTTATCTTCTACTTTTGGTAACCCTGGGTGGTCGCCATAGGTAGAAGAGCTTGCAGCATATACAAAACGCTTCACCTTATTGTCTTTTGCTGCAACAAGCATATTTAAAAACCCACTGATGTTAACTTCATTAGTTGTAATGGGGTCATTAATAGATCTTGGAACAGAGCCTAAGGCTGCTTGGTGTAACACATATTGCACCCCATTACAAGCATTTTGGCACGTATTCAAATCTCGAATGTCTCCTTCAATCAATGTAAAATTAGGATTGCTAATATGTTGTGCTATATTTTCTTTTTTACCAGTTGAAAAATTATCCAAACAAATAATCATATTATTTTGGGCTAGCAAAACATCAATTAGGTTTGATCCAATAAACCCTGCTCCACCAGTAACTAAAACAATAGAGTTCTCAATTATTCGCTTTTGTTTACTCATTTCTACCTCTTAATAAGATTAATAAGGTATTTTCCATAACCGCTTTTTAGAAGCGGCTGAGCTAGTTTTTCTACTTGAGTAGCATCTATAAAGTTCATTAGATAAGCCACTTCTTCGATACAACCAATTTTAAGACCTTGTCTGTTTTCAATTACTTTCACAAATTCTCCCGCTTCAATAAGCGATTCGATGGTGCCTGTATCTAACCAGGCCGTTCCTCTATCTAAGATGCCTACTTCTAATGTTCCTTTTTCTAAATAAACTTTATTGATGTCGGTTATCTCAAGCTCTCCTCGATGGCTAGGCTGTATGTTCTCTGCAATTTTTACAACTTCGTTGGTATAAAAGTATAAGCCAGGAACTGCGTAATTAGATTTAGGTTGAGATGGTTTCTCTTCAATGGAAATTGCTTTTTTGTTTTTATCAAACTCTACCACACCATAGCGTTCAGGATCATGAACGTGGTAGGCAAATACTACGCCACCTTCGGGTTTAGTATGCGATTGCATTAGTTGCGCCATACCAGAGCCATAAAAAATATTATCTCCCAAAATAAGGGCGACATCATCACTTTCAATAAATTCTTTCCCAATAATAAAAGCTTGAGCAAGCCCTTCTGGTTTGGGTTGTACTTTGTAGGAAAATTTGCAGCCTAATGATTTCCCATCTCCTAATAATTTTTCAAAATTAGGTAAATCTTCTGGAGTTGAAATAATGAGAATTTCTCTGATTCCTGCCAACATTAATGTTGAAAGAGGGTAGTAGATCATGGGTTTATCGTAAATAGGCATCAATTGCTTACTTACGGCTAAGGTTAAGGGATGTAGTCGTGTGCCTGAACCCCCTGCTAGTATTATTCCTTTCATAAACTAAAGTCTTTCTTCGGTTAAACTTTTGGGAAGTTGTCCTTTTACATCAAAAACAACGGTATTTTTAGATTTTAAGGTTTCCCAGTTTAATTGATTAAATACTTTATGCTTTACGGCATAAACAATAGCATCGTAATTTGTATTGGGTTTATCAAGTAGGTCAATTCCGTATTCATTTTTTACTTCTTGCTTGCTTGCATTGGGGTCATACACTTCTACATTAGTACCAAACTCTTTAAGTTCATTAATTACGTCAATCACTCTTGAGTTTCTAATATCTGGGCAGTCTTCTTTAAATGTAATGCCTAGTACCAATACTTTCGCATTATGAGCTGTGCCAGCAACATTTAAAAGCTTCATTACTCTACTAGCAACATAAGCGCCCATGCCATCATTAACCCTTCTACCTGCTAAAATCACTTGTGGGTTATACCCAACACTTTCTGCTTTGTAGGTAAGATAATAAGGATCAACTCCTATGCAGTGGCCACCTACTAACCCTGGGCTGAAAGGCAGGAAATTCCATTTGGTGGCAGCGGCTTCCAATACTTCATGGGTGTCGATCCCTAACTTATGAAATATTTTTGCCAGCTCATTTACAAAAGCAATGTTTAAATCACGTTGTGAATTCTCTATTACCTTGGCCGCTTCGGCCACTTTTATAGAACTTGCTAAATGAGTGCCTGCTGTAATTATTTCACTATACAGTTCATCTACTTCTTTTCCAATTTCAGGAGTACTTCCACTAGTTACTTTTTTAATGTCAGCAACCCTGTGTTCTTTATCTCCTGGGTTTATTCGTTCTGGCGAATATCCACAGAAAAAATCTTTGTTAAATTTTAAACCAGATGCTTTTTCTAAAATTGGCACACAAACCTCCTCGGTTGCTCCAGGATAAACGGTTGATTCGTAAATAACAATATCTCCTTTTTTAAGTATGCCACCAATTAGCTCACTTGCTTTTTCTAAAGGAGATAGGTCGGGTTTTTTATGTATGTCAATTGGTGTAGGAACAGTTACAATATAGATATGAGCATTTGCAATATCTTCCTTTGTAGAAGTAAATTTAAGGTGTTTTGCCGCAGCTAATTCTTCTTTATTTAATTCTAATGTTCTATCTATTCCTTCTTTTAATTCTTTAATTCTATTTTGATTAATATCAAAACCAATAACTTTTCTGATTTTACCAAATTCGGCAGCAAGAGGGAGACCCACATACCCTAAACCGATTACCGCAATTTCTTTCTTATTTGATTTTTCCATACTTGTAAACAGAGCACAAAACTAGTAATTATGAGGTTAGTAACCCATAAAGAAAATTTAGTTCTTTTTTTATATAATTTTGCAGCCAAATAATGAAGATATGAGTCAAGAAAATAAAAACTCTGATAATTACAGAGATGATGAAATTGATTTAAGAAAACTGTTCCAAGCAATAGGAAACGGCTTTGTCAATATTGGAAATGGATTTATCAATATCATCATACGATT
>CAZQWZ010000245.1:2241-3809 GCA_964596935.1 uncultured Roseivirgaceae bacterium | reverse complement strand
GGAATGACGTTTTATTTATTTGATAATCCTAAAATGCGTCCGCCAGGTTAATACTATTGCTATTCACCAAAAAATGAGGCGTTTTCTGCTCAGAATTTAGCATTTTTGCATCTTAAATAAACCAAGTATATAATGGATAATAAAGCCATACTTTCATACATAGAAGATAATAAGCAACGCTTTTTAGACGAGCTATTTGATTTGCTTCGATTGCCATCGGTTAGTGCAGATTCTAAATTTAACGGAGATGTTCGTAAAACTGCCGAAATGGTAAAATCTAGATTGCTCGAAGCAGGTTGCGATAATGCTGAACTTATTGAAACACCTGGCCACCCTGTGGTATATGGCGAAAAAATGATTGATCCTAATCTGCCAACCGTGGTTGTATATGGTCATTACGATGTACAGCCAGCCGACCCTTATGAGTTATGGGATTCTCCACCTTTCGAACCCGTTATTAAAGATGATAAAATTTATGCTCGTGGTGCTTGCGATGATAAAGGCCAAATGTATATGCATGTGAAAGCATTACAAACGATGCTTGAAACAGGTTCGTTGCCTTGTAATGTAAAATTTATGATTGAAGGGGAAGAAGAAGTTGGCTCAAGCAACCTTGAAACCTTTGTTAAAGAAAACAAAGAAAAATTAGCAGGAGATGTAATCCTTATTTCTGATACAGGCATTATAGCAAACGATACCCCATCCATCACCGTAGGTTTACGAGGGTTAAGTTATATGGAAGTGGAAGTAACAGGCCCCAACAGAGACCTGCACTCAGGTGTATATGGTGGCGCAGTTGCCAACCCAATTAATGTGCTTTGCAAAATGATTGATTCCATGGTGGATGCCGATGGGCATATTAACATTCCTGGGTTTTACGATAAAGTAGAAGAATTGGCTGCTGCCGAAAGAGAAGAAATGGCTAAAGCCCCATTTAATTTAGATGACTACAAAGCCGAGATTGGCATTGATGAAGTTAAGGGAGAAAAAGGGTTTACTACAAACGAACGCACCGGCATACGCCCAGCACTAGATGTTAACGGTATTTGGGGTGGTTATACAGGCGAAGGAGCAAAAACAGTATTGCCTTCAAAGGCATTTGCAAAAATTTCAATGCGATTGGTGCCTAACCAAATAAGCAGTGAAATATCAGATTTATTCACCAATTATTTTAAATCTATTGCGCCTGATTATGTAAAGGTTAAAGTAACCGCACATCATGGAGGAGAGCCTTCGGTTGTAAAAACCGATTCGTTAGCTTATACAGCAGCCAGTAAGGCATTTGAAGAAGCCTGGGGCAAAACCCCAATACCTACCAGAGATGGAGGCAGCATTCCTATTGTGGCTCTATTTAAAGAAGTGCTTAAGGTAGATGTTGTATTGCTAGGCTTTGGATTAGATTCAGATGCCATTCATTCCCCTAACGAACATTATGGCGTATTTAATTACTTTAAAGGAATAGAAACAATCTCTATGTTCTACAAACATTTTGTAGAAATGAAAAAGGGTTAAAAACTAATCTCAGTAAGATTGCGTTATTTAAAAATAAAACAGTTGCGTCATTGCGA
>CAZQWZ010000245.1:0-2141 GCA_964596935.1 uncultured Roseivirgaceae bacterium | reverse complement strand
GTGGCAATCTGTACAAGATTGAAAAAGGTTGCCACTCCCGAAAAAATCGGGATCGCAGTAACGATTAAAATAGGAATTAATTTATGAAAAAGATACTAGTCTTTATTTTTTTCTTGGCATTTATTAGCAGCCAAGCCCAAGTATTGCACCCTGCCAAATGGCAGTATGAACTTTCTACTTCTGAGTTTAGTGAAGGAGATGAAATAGAACTAATATTTAAAGCCACAATAGATGTGCGTTGGTATTTATATTCATCAGATTTTGACCCTGACTTAGGTCCTGCGGTTACAACATTTACTTTTACACCCAATGATAGCTACGAACTTATTGGGGGAATTAGAGCTATAAATCCCCAAAAAGGTTATGATGACATTTTTGAAGGAGACTACACTTATTTTAAAGGAGTTGGAGAATTTAGACAAACCATAAAAGTACTTTCAAAAAAGCTTCATTTTGAAGGCTTATACGATTACCAGGTGTGCTCTGATGTTGATGGCATGTGTATCCCATTTGATGATGAATTTTCTCAAACAAATTTTGGCTTAAAGCAAGTTAAAAAAAAAAGTGACACCAAGGTAGAAACTTCTACTTATGTAGAAGAAAACCTTACCAAGCCAGAAGATAAAAGTCTTTGGGCTTTCATATTATTTGCATTTGTAACAGGTTTAATTACGTTATTAACACCCTGTGTTTTTCCAATGATACCTATGACGGTAACCTTCTTTTTAAAAGAACATGAAAAAGGAGGAAACGGCAAACAAAAAGCACTCATTTTTGGTGCCTCTATTATTTTTATTTTTACCGTTTTAGGTACGCTTACCGCTGTTCTATTTGGTGCAGATACCTTAAATCAATTAGCTACCCATTGGATTCCCAATGTGTTTATTTCCATGATATTCTTTATTTTCGCTTTGTCCTTTTTAGGCTTATTCGAAATTACTCTTCCACATCAATTAGTAAATAAAATAGATGCTCAAAGTAATAAAGGAGGCTTTATTGGCGTGTTTTTTATGGCCTTTACATTGGCTTTAATTTCATTCTCTTGCACATTCCCTATCGTAGGTAGCGTGCTTGTTCTTTCTGCCCAAGGAGAGTTTATTAAACCCATATTGGGCATGCTTGCCTTCTCTTTAGCATTTGCCCTTCCGTTTACATTATTTGCCTTTTTCCCAGCTTGGTTACAAAAAATGCCAAAATCAGGCGGTTGGCTAAATTCGGTAAAAGTAATATTGGGATTAGCCGAATTAGCACTTGGTTTAAAGTTTTTGAGTATAGCAGACCAGGCCTATCATTGGGGTATTTTAGACCGAGAAATTTACTTAGCACTTTGGATTGTAATTTTTGGAATTATGGGGCTTTACTTATTAGGTAAAATTCGATTACCAAACGATAGCCCAATGGAACACGTAGGTGTTTTCAGATTACTCTTTTCTATCGCCACATTTACATTTGTTTTGTATTTAATTCCTGGTATGTGGGGCGCTCCTTTAAAGGCACTTTCGGGGTATTTGCCCCCCATGAGTACGCACGATTTTAATATGAGCGATACTCGGTATGGCGGAAACTTAGAACCCACCAATATTTGTGAAGAAGCCAAGTATGTAGATTTTCTACATTTTCCACATAACCTACAGGGCTATTTCGATTATGACCAAGCATTAGCTTGCTCAAAAGAGCAAAACAAACCTTTGTTTATAGATTTTACTGGCCACGGATGTGTAAACTGTAGAGAAATGGAAGCACGTGTGTGGTCGGACCCTAAGGTGCTTAAAAGGCTGCGAGAAGAGTTTGTACTTGTGGCTCTTTATGTAGATGATAGAACCGAACTACCAGAAGCAGATTGGTACACATCTGAGTATGATCAAAAAGTTAAGAAAACGATTGGGAAGCAAAATGCTGATTTCCAAATTAGCCGATACAATAATAACGCCCAACCTTTTTATGTGATTCTAAATCAAAAGGAAGAGGTTGTAATAAACCCAAGAGCTTATAATTTAAGTATTGAAGGCTTTAATGCATTTTTAGATGAGGCTATTAGAAGGTACAAATCTGGAGAGGTTGCTAAACAATAGGGTTTAGGGTTAAATTCTAAATAGTACAGCAATTTTGTATTTTAGGATAAACACATATTGTTATTTGCT
>CAZQWZ010000244.1:0-3816 GCA_964596935.1 uncultured Roseivirgaceae bacterium | reverse complement strand
AGCGCATGATCTTTTTTTTGGGTTTGTTTCAAATCCGCTTATCTAAAACGTTATGCTCTAAAATTCACTTTAGCATACCTACTTTACACGCACTTTCTGTATAATCTATAGCTATATTCAAATAGCAACATAGGAAATTACTTTGCTGCATATACAAGACCCCAATTATTCAAACTCTTACTCTTTACATGAAGCAATGATTAGTGTTTGTTCAAATGCAAAATGTGGAAGTGGGGCGTACGCATTTGTATCAAAATCGGGTGTAGATCTCCTATTTGGTGACATTGAATTTGAAAAGCTACTTGATAGAGGGGAATATCAGTTAATTGTTGGAATTGATCAAATTACAAATACTGCAACAATTAATAGACTCGTCGAATACGAAGAAAAATACCCCTCTCTGAGTATTAATGCATTTCTACACAGCACAAATAATTCACTCTTTCATCCCAAAATCAGCTACTTTTCTAGGGATAATGGAACAGGAAATCTTGTTATTGGGTCTGGAAATCTGACTGCTGGTGGGTTACGGAGAAACCTTGAAGCCTTTGCAGTCGTTGATTTGTCTGTGCAAGAGCTAATTAATATAGAGGCATACTGGAATGATTGGATAACCCAGTCTACACATTACCTTAAGCCTCTTTCTGATCAAGGGGTTATTGCGAGAGTAGCAAAAAACATCCTTCGTACAAAAGCATGGAATGATATTTCCCTACCTGAAATAGAGTCCGTAGATATTGAGGGTATTTCTTCAGGCAATGCGACTGCTGAAGAATCAAATGAATGGAAGTACCAAAATAATAGCAAGGTTTTATTTGCTGAAATTCCTCGAAGTGGGAATCGCTGGAATCAAGCTAATTTTGATGTAAATACTTTTGAGTCTTTTTTTGGCGCTACAGCGGGAGATAATAGTCAAAGAATTTTGCTTCGAAATGTGGAATCGGAGCGAATTCTGGGTGATATAGAAGTAAGACCAAGTGTTTCTGTTAGCAGTAAAAATTATCGGTTTGAGCTTGAAGCAGCTGCTGGATTACCTTACCCGTCAACAGGCAGACCAATCGGTGTCTTTGTTCGCTTATCAACTCGTATGTTTATTTATAAAATATTTATGCCCAGCATGGGAGATAAATATAATGAGATCGAGGACTGGATGAGTAGTAATTGGAGCGGAAGGTCTGACAGAATGAAGCGGATAACTGTAGAGGTACATAACGTTTCAGAGATATTAAACGAGACATCTATAAACAGCTTCTTGGTAGCATCATAATGTTGTTAAGTTTGGCTGATAGAAGCTCTGCAGTATTGCGGGATAACCAACAAATACCTGATGAATTCAGATCATTTCGTGCGCTTAATTACTTAGGAAGTAAGCTTAGAATGCTGGAGTTTATTAAGAGTGTTGCCGATAAGGAGGATCCTTCAAAGGGGGCAATAATTGACTTGTTTTCTGGGGCTGGTTCAGTCTCTCACTATTTTTCTAATTCCCGCCGAGTAATATCTGTAGATATTCAAGAATATTCTAAAGTAATTTGCAAAGCATTGCTAACTCCATGTGCAGACAAGGAAATACTGAAATATGGAGAGATGATGAAATCATCATCTATCAAATCAAAAATTGAAAAGGCGGTACATCCTCTAATAGAGTATGAGAAAAATATTATTGCTCTTGGTGAGAAAGGAGATTTAGAACCTCTATGCAATTTCTTGGAAAATTGCTCTTTATATGGGTTTATTGATGGTGCTTCACAAAATAGTAAGCATCAGCTTAAGGTTGCTTTAAATAATTCAATGGAATTGGTTAATAAATTAGATTCTAATACCTCACTAGCAACTTTATATTTTGGTGGAATATATTATTCTTTTGAGCAGACCGTCCATATTGATGTGATTTTGCACGAAATTAACAATGCCCCATTAAAATACCAAAACACCTTAATGGCTGCACTTTTAAGTACAGCTAGTGATATTGTTAATAGTGTTGGTAAACAGTTTGCTCAACCAATTAGACCAAGAAAAAAAAATGGAGATCCAAAGCCAAAGCTGATCCAGCAATTATCTAAAGATAGAAATATTTGTGTTTTTAATAAATTTCAAGAATGGCTTGAAAAATATACAAATCTAAAACAGGTTGTCACAGGACATGAAGTTCATCGTACAGACTATAGAAACATCCTAGGTAATATTCCTGATGATGTGAAAATTGTATATGCGGATCCTCCTTACACTCGAGATCATTATAGTCGATTTTATCACGGTTTAGAGACGCTGTGCTTGCAAGACTATCCAAAAATTTCTGAAACAACGATAGGAGGTTATCTGCGTTTAAGTCGTGGGTTATACCGGCTTGAAAGACATCAATCTCCTTTTTGTATTAAGTCCTTGGCTCCCAAGGCTTTTAATGATCTATTTAAAAACGTAGCAGAGAGTGGGAAAATATTAATGCTGTCATATTCTCCGTATGATAAAGATTCAAAGGCACATCCAAGAGTCATGGAGCTTGAACAGTTACTATTGTTAGCAGATAAATATTTTAATAATATTAAAACACATTCGCCTGGGGTATTCATTCACAGCAAGCTAAATCATTCAGAAAAGCACCTTAAAGCAAGCAACAATAGCGAGATTATTCTCGTGTGTAGGAATTAATATGTTGAAAAAAATTGTGAAATATTCAGTTTTGGGGAAACACAATCAGAATAATAAAATAATACAAGGTGATAATATTGAAGTGTTAGAGCACTTGCATGAGGAATACAAAGGTAAAGTTAAATGTATTTATATTGATCCTCCATATAACAATGGTGAGTCATATACACACTATAATGATCAATTTAATCATGATGAATGGCTTGACAATATTGTTGCTACATTAGAAAAATTAAAGCCACTTTTGCGAAAAGATGGGAGTATTTGGATTTCTATTGATGATAATGAGGTTCACTACCTAAAGGTTGCAGCGGATAAAGTTTTTGGTAGGAGTAACTTTGTAACAACTATAATATGGCAGCAGCGTACAACCAGAGAAAACAGAAAGGTATTTTCAAATAATCACGAATACATACTTGTTTATTGTATTAATGCCAAGTTATTTTCACAAAAAAGAAATTTACTTCCGATAACAGAAGAAATTCTTAATCGTTATAAGAACCCAGACAATGATCTCAGAGGGTTATGGCAATCAGTTTCTGCAAATGTACAAGGGGGGCACGCTGTTAAGACCCAGTTCTATAATATTATTTCGCCATCTGGGAAGGTACATTACCCTCCGAATGGAAGATGTTGGGTATACAACGAAGACCGAATGAAACGAGAAATCAATGACAATAATATTTGGTTTGGTCTCAATGGGGCTGGTGTTCCAAGGATTAAAAAATTTTTAGTTGATGCAAAGAATGGTGTTACTCCAGAAACTATTTGGTTAGGAAAAGATGTTGGGACAAATAAGCAAGCAAAAAAACATCTATTAAAACTATTTCCTGATAAACCTGTTTTTGATACTCCTAAACCAGAACAGCTTATTAAAAGAATTATTGATATAGCATCCGATGAAGGGGATCTTATCTTGGATGCATATCTCGGTTCTGGAAGTACAGCTTCTGTAGCCCACAAAATGAATAGAGAATATATTGGCATTGAAAGTGGTCCTCATATTGTTGAACTTGTATCAAAGCGACTTCAGTTAGTTATTGAGGGTGAGCAAGGTGGTATTTCCAAGGAGATAGACTGGAATGGTGGTGGTGGTTTTGAGTTTTATCGTGCGGAAAAAAAGCATAACGAATTAGGTTAGATTGTGAGAGCGAAGCGAACCACAATCTG
>CAZQWZ010000243.1:0-3847 GCA_964596935.1 uncultured Roseivirgaceae bacterium | reverse complement strand
TTGGGTCTTGGTCTGCGATTTTTAGAATATCCCACACATCAGTTGTTTTAGCAGTATATGGAAACTCTTTATGGTCTTTAATAATGTAATGGAGCACCGATTTTAATTCTTCTCCTGTTTGGTTGGATACGGAATTGTAATAGCCATTAGGTATTTGCGCAAAGGATATTTGTTGGGAAAACAGGATTAAAAATAGGAAACGTTTTAAAGACATAAATTAGATTTAAAATTAAATTTTATAATGGGTTGATTGATTTTGGTAGTAAAACAACTTCTAAAAGTTTAGACAATAATCACACTTTTATCAGCACAAATTATTTACTTTTTCATCTTTAATTAGAGATGATGATTATGAAATACGTTGTTTTATTTTTTATGGCAGGCTTTTCTTTAACGGCCTATAGCCAAAACAGTGAAGAGTTAAGCTCTAGCACTATTGTACTGTTAAAGAATGAAAATAATTTACTTCCATTTCAAAATTTAGATTCGTTGTCAATTTTATATTCGAATAATGAGCTACGCCTATTTGGGGAACGATACACTCAAAACCAAGGAGTGAAAACTGTTATGATTACGAATAATCCTGAAATTGTAGATAATTCAGATGTAAATGTGTTGGTGCTGTTTGGAGATTCTGTTCTAATTGCCCCCACTCAGTTAGAGCAATTTCACGCAGTAATTTATTCATCATCTAAAGACACAGAGTCACTTGATTTAATCTCTCAAAAGTTGTTTGGAGGCAGAGGGTTTGCTGATACATTGCTAAACAATGCGTATGAATATGCACAAGGTTTTGGGATTAAAACCAAAGGTGATTTGCGTTTTAGTTTTGGGAAACCAGCCGATGTGGGCATAGATTCAGTTTACCTATATTCTAAAATTGATTCGATTGCTTTAATGGCCATTGACTCGGGAGTTGCGCCAGGAATACAAGTATTAGTTGCCCGTAATGGGCGGGTAATTATGCATAAAACCTATGGTTATTTAACCTATAATAATGAAGAGCCTGTAAAAAAAGAATTGCTATATGATTTTGCTTCCATTACAAAAATTACGGGAGCATTACCTGCATTAATGAAATTGTATGATGAGGATAAATTTAGCTTGGATGCCACAATGGGTACTTACTTACCTTATTTTGCCAAAGGCAATAAGAAATATTTGCAATATAGAAAAGTGCTTTCTCATAACGCCCAACTAAAGGCTTGGATCCCTTATTGGACAACCACCATTAAGAAAAACGGGAAGTATAAAAAAAAGACTTTATCTCACGATTCTACAGCCAATTATTCTATAAAAATTGTTGATAATTTATATATGTATAATAATTATAGAGATAATATTTATAAACAGATTAAAAAATCGACTTTACGAGAAGAAGTTGGTTACAAATACTCAGGATTATCGTTTTACTTGTACCCAGATATTATTGAGCATATAACAAATCAAGGATATGAAACCTATGTAAAATCTACTATTTACAAACCATTAGGGGCTAGTACAATTACTTATAATCCTTTGCGATTTTATTCTTTAAATCAAATTGTACCAACAGAGATTGATACTTTTTTTAGGATGGCTCCTTTGCGTGGCGTTGTGCATGATGAAGGTGCTGCAATGATGAAAGGCGTATCGTCTAATGCTGGGCTTTTTGGCACTACACTCGACCTTGCTAAAATTATGCAAATGTATTTATGGATGGGTAGTTATGGAGGTGAGCAACTCATTTCTAAAAACACGATGGAGCTATTTACGGGTTGTCATTATTGCAACGAGGGCAACCGAAGGGGTTTAGGGTTTGATAAGCCTGTTTTGGAGAACAAGGAAAATGGCTCCACAGCTATCGAAGCATCTGATCACAGTTTTGGGCATTCGGGCTATACCGGCACTTTCGCTTGGGGCGACCCTGAGAATGGTGTACTCTTCATTTTTATGTCAAACCGAGTGTACCCCACAAGAGATAATCGCAAGCTTTATCAATTAAATATAAGGCCAGCAATGCATCAAGCAATTTATGATGCCATCAAAAAATTTGAGGAGTAATTTCTTAAAAAACTTCATTTCTACACAGTACCTAGGTTAAGATACTTGGTTCATCTACGTATAAAAGCGGGTAAAAAAATACTCGCGCATTCTTCAACTTTGTACTAACCCAACGAAATATGTATATGAAATCTGTAGGAACACTCGTAAAACACCCCGTAACATTTATAATGATGATGTTAATATTAATGTTTGTTTTGTTGCTTTCTTCAAAAGCAGCTCAAGCTTCAGGAATGCCTGCGGTGAAACAAATAATTGAGGTAATAGATGGCAATACGTTGAAAGTATCCACTATTGAAGACGATACTTTTACTGTGAAACTTAAAGGAGTTGATGCTCCTGAACTGGGTCAAGCATTTGCTCAAGAATCTTTAAACTATTTACAAGAACTTGTATCAAGCAAAAATATTTTTGTAGAGTATAGTGGTAAAGATCGATGGGGAAATAGATTAGTGTATGTTACTGCCAAAAATGGTAAGAGCATAAATGAATTAATGATTAAAAGCGGGCATGGTTGGGTTGATCGTTTCTTTTTAAACCAAACAGATTTAATGGAGTTACAAGAAACGGCAAAATCTAAAAACTCAGGACTTTGGGATAATGAAGATCCTATGGAACCTTGGGTGTACGACCGTATTCAAATAAGAACAAATTCAAAAGGAAGATAGTTTATAAGGTTTTTTTCTGCCTTTAGAAGGCAAGGTTATTTATTATTGCTCCGCTAGCTAGTGGGGCAATTTTTTTTGCTTAAAATTGTTAGTACTATATGGCAAACAAACTAATTGCATTCTTATTATTTTTTGGCTCAACTGCAATAGCTCAAAATAGTGTTGATATTAAATCAGTTGATAGCAACCAATTAAAGGTTAAAACAGCCTATACCAAATCTAAGCCCAAAGCGAAAAAAAAGTTTAAATCAAAGAATCCCTACAATGCCTACTATGATAAAAAAATAGGAGAGTATGAAGATAGGATGCAGGCCAATGCAAAAAGATATAAGAAAGAGGCTCGGTTAATGAAAAAACCTCAATATTCAGACCCTTCCTATTTTGGACATAAAAGAAAACCAAAGAAGCGTCCACCAGGCAAACGTAAGTTTTGCAAAGAATGTGAAATTGTTCACTAATACTGCATAATCCCTTTCATCTATTTATTGCTAACTTCTATTGCGTTATTTTTGCGTTCTTGTTTTGTAGTTATACAAACCAATAATTGTGAATGATTAACCTATGAAGAAAGAATCAGATAAAAATCATATCGAACGAAATCCAGGAATGGACTTGGATATGAGTTTGATTGATAGAATAAAAATAAATAAAAGTGCCGTTGAAAGGCGAGCATCTACATTAGGAACAAGGCGTGCTGTAAAAAAAGAATGGCAGGCCGCTTGGCTTCTTAGAGCCATTACTTGTATTGATTTAACCACACTGGCCGGTGATGATACCGATGGCAATGTAAGTAGGTTATGTGCGAAGGCTCGTAAGCCAGTAAGAGAAGATATTTTAGCCGCTTTGGGTATGAAGCCAATTACTGTTGGTGCTGTTTGCGTATATCACAACTTAATTCCTGCAGCGCTAAAAACACTTGAAGGTAGCGGTATTCCTGTAGCAGTAGTATCAACGGGTTTCCCCGCAGGGCAAATTACTAGCGAGCAAAAAATTAAAGAAATAGAATTATCGGTGGCAGCGGGTGCAAAAGAAATTGATATTGTAATTAGCCGTGCCATGGTGCTTACAGGTAATTGGGAAGCACTGTATAATGAGGTAAAAGCGTATCGAAAAGCGTGTGGCGATGCACATTTAAA
>CAZQWZ010000242.1:0-3889 GCA_964596935.1 uncultured Roseivirgaceae bacterium | reverse complement strand
AACTAAGGGCTACCAAAACCGATGATAACGAAATTTTGCTGTTTACTCGGCTACATTCTGGCCACGGAGGGCAAGCAGGCCGGTATGATTATATTCGTAATTTGGCTAAACAGTATGCTTTTATTATTGATGCATTCACGAGTGATGAGAAGGAAGAAACAATTACAAAATAACTAGGCTGTATCAAGTAATACCAAATTAACTGGTCATTTTTAAGTTATTGGCCTTACACAATATTCCAAGCCAATTTAAACGAGAAGCCTTTAAAATAGCACAGCAAGAAGTGAGAAAAAAATATCCTCTCCCATATTATTGGGGGGCATTTATGATAGTGAAAAAATAAATATTTGACACATATTGCAACTAATTACCTATCAATCAAGCTTCTCTACTAACTTTTTATTGCATTCTAAAATTTATTTAAGAATTTTGCCTTTGCTATGCAACCAATAGTTCGCAAGGTGCATCTCCCTATTGAACGATCAGTTAAATGAATCTAACCATTAAAAAGTCTATAACCCTTGAGTCGTTAATAGAGCTGTGCCGCAAGCAAGATAATAAGGCGCAGCGATTAATTTACGACCGCATGTCTCCCAAAATGATGGGCGTTTGCCGTAGGTATATTGGCGATGTTTCGGAGGCCGAAACAGTGCTAGTAACAGCATTTTTAAAGGTGTTTAACAAGATCAATCAGTTTTCAGGTACTGGAAATTTTGAAGGGTGGGTACGAAGAATAATGGTAAACGAATCGTTATTGTACTTGCGAAAAAACAAAAGCATGTATTTAGATGTGGATATAGAAGAAGCTGTTATTGAGCCTAACTATGGACAAGCTGAGTACTTATTTGAAGAACAGGAGCTTTTAGAGATGATTAATAATCTCCCTGTTGGCTATCGAACCGTTTTTAACCTTTATGCAATCGAAGGTTACTCGCACAAAGAAATTGGCGAGCAAATGGGTATAAACGAAAACACTTCTAAATCGCAATTAAGTAGGGCTCGCACCATACTTAAAAACGAAGTGCTTAAAAGAGAAAAATTGGTTGAACAAAACATAGCAAAAAATGAAACATCAGGACGAACAAATTGACAAGCTATTCCAAAGTGGCATAAACAATTACGAAGAAACTCCTTCTTCATCTGCTTGGAACTCTATTGATAGCCAATTGCCTAAGAAAAACACACATGGCATGTATTGGGTGGCTGCATCCGTTGTAGCCATACTACTAACTTCAGCTGTTGTATGGAATTCAATTTTAGAAAAGAGTAATACGTTCTCATACGAAACAGCCAAAGTTGCAGTAAAAGCAAATTACCCTCAAAAAGAGTTTACTCCACTACCTATTCTTATTTATACCAATACGGTGGTTTATATTGAAAGAGAAGTATTTATAAAAGCACCCAATGAGCTTCAATTATTAGCTCCATCCGTTGCGCACAATACCACTTTAAACTCAATATCTGAATTAAAACCAATAAGCGATTATTATGCGCTTAGTTCAAATATTTCAGAGGCAACATCAGTTGAACTTGTATATACTGTAAACGAGCCCATTACAATCATTTATAAAAAAGGAGACCCTAAGTACCCTATGTTGGCTAAAGCAGCCAATTTCTTTAAAGAAGTAGGTGAAGGGGAACGATCTCTAATCGATTTTGAAAAAATATCAACTGGCATTATGGCCAGAAGAGAAACAACTAATAACTCAAATAATTAACTCATGACAACAATTTACAAATCACTCTTGGGAGGACTTTTAATTGCCTTCCTCAGTACCGCTGCGCTCGCTTCAACCAGTTATAACACCAACCCAGAAAGCGACACTATTATTATCAAATTTGGAAAAAATAGCCAGATAGTACTCTACATTGATAATAAGAAAGACCTCGAAAAAATATCTCAATACGATATTAACAAGATGCTTGAAGATTTAAATATGAGTATTACCGAAATGGACGACTCAACCAAGGTACTTACCATAGAAGACGAAACAGGAAGTAAGTATTTAAAAGATACTACAATCGTTATTACTAAAATTGAACCTAATGACGATTGGGATGATGATGATGAGTGGGACGAAAGAGACCGAGATAGAGATAGCAAAAGATATCATCCCCGCTCAAAGTATTATTTTAACATAGATATGGGGCTAAATAATTACTTAGAAGATGGAAAGTTTCCTAATGGCAATGAACTCCATGCGTTAAACCCTCTAGGATCTTGGTATTGGACATTCGGGCCTACCTACCGCACTCATATTACTGGCCCTCTTTTTATTGACCTTGGGATAAATGCGGCAATGAATATATATCGTTTTGAAAACCCAAAAACTCGTTTGAACAAAACACCAACAGGAGTAGAATTTACTGAAGACACTAATGTGGTTGCACATTTAAAAAGCAAATTAACTACTTGGCATATTCAAGCCAAGGCCATACCGATGGTAGCATTTGGGAGTAATAATCGTAAAGGTTGGAGACTCTGGAATCAAATTGATAAAGGCGTAAGATTTGGTGTTGGCCCTTATGCAGGCTACCGAATTTGGAGCAGAACAAAATATACCTTTGATGAAAATGGCGATAAGAAAAAAGACAAAAACGAAAGCAATTTCTTACTAAATGATATACGCTATGGTGTAAGAGGCCAGTTTGGTTTTAAAGGAGTGGATTTTTTCGTAGAATATGATTTAAGCAAAATGTACCAGGAAAATGTAGGTGCACCTGTACTGCAACGTATGCAGTTTGGGATAACATTTTAAGCTGGTTAACTTCTTTAAAAGCAGAAAGCCTTAGAACTAAAGTTCTAAGGCTTTTTTTGTAGAAATCAAATTTTTATTCAAGTATAACCTTTTCCTTTTTAGGATACTTTACACTGTATTTTAACATCAATTCTTTCTGGCTCTTTGGATCTAAATTTAGCTCCCATTTTATTTCCCCTGTAGAAACGTCTAATTTACCTCCAGAAAGTTTCTCTGCCGAAATGGTTATATCGCTAATAGAAGCTAAAGGAATTTGATCAATAATAGTTAATTTAATAGGTTGCGATTTTTTATTACGTACAATAATTTTAAATCCACGAGAGTCAATTTTATTAGAACCAACCGTTCTCTTTTTACTAAACTCATTTACTTTCTCACGGCCAATTACGATATTTTTATCTCTTCCTAAAGAAATATCAAGCGTATCGGTTAAGGCTTTGGCATCTAAAATCGAACGCCCCACATAGGCATCTTCAAAGTACAAATTAGCTTCGCCTTCCAACAAATTATACTGATCCCAATTAATTATACGCGCAATTAGAAATGCATCTTTATCCAATTTAGGCACGGCATAATATTCATATATAGCGTCTATTTTATATTGAGTTAAATTTACCGTTAGTTTTTCGCCATTCGATTTTATGCTGTATGGAGTTTTTACCTCAAATTCAACCGTAGTTTGATTTTCAATTGTGGTGGTTTGTACGATTTTACTTTTTTTAGGTGCTATAGGCCTAGGGCTACTATATCCTAATGTTCTAGAATCTCGTTCAACTCCCACTGCTGTAACAACTACCTCAGATAACTGCATTATATCCGTTTCCAGTTCAACATTCATTCTCGAACCAGTTACAGGAGTTATTCTTGTAATTAATCCAATAAATGAATAACTTAGATAGGAAGCATTATTAGGCATAGTAAGACTATAGTTACCATCAATATTAGTTACTGTTCCAATTGTTGTTCCTTCAACAATAACATTAACACCAGGTAGAGGTTGACCATCGTCAGCAGAAGTTACAGTTCCAGAAACTGTTCCCACAACTTGTGGTCTTATATTATTATAAGATTTTACATACCTCGTATTATACGCATAATTTAAAAACCACGTATTCAAATTAGGTGCCGTA
>CAZQWZ010000241.1:0-3906 GCA_964596935.1 uncultured Roseivirgaceae bacterium | reverse complement strand
ATAGCCTATTTGCAATAACCAATATACCCATTAGTCGATTTTTAGACTACCTCATCAAATCGAATAATTATGATGCTTATATGGAAGAGCTGTCGAATGCTTTTAATCCAATGGCGGTTGAAAGTGTAATGTGCCGCAATACCTTATCGGTGGGTTGGGATGGCTATTTATACGATTGCGATTTCAATCAAATGCTAGAAATGAAATGCCAACACGTAGAACATATTCGCAATTTTGATAAAAAATTGCTTAATAGCCGATCCATTAAAATAGGTAAACATTGCTATGGTTGTACGGCTGGGGCTGGATCCAGTTGTGGGGGCGAAATCGCTTAACTTTTATAATTGTTAATGTAAGAGCGTGATTTTTAATAAGTTTAGTAAAGGAAAATGACGTTGTTTAGTGCCGTCATTGCCTCGCATTAATGATAATGTTTCTAATAGTGTAAATGGGATGAAGCAATCTGTTCGTTAATTACTAAAATTTCAATTTTAGCAATAATTTTATAGTTTTGATAATCAATTTGTTACAAAACACGTCAATGGTAGGCACGCAATCTGTATGTTTGATTAGGTTGCTTTATCATGTTCGCAATGACGTAATGTTTGATTTTTTACTTTTTTAGTTAATGCCAATAATAAAATCCATCTATAAACCTCCATTCTATTTAAGAAATGGTCACATATCTACCATTCTTCCTAGTATGTTTAGGAAAGTGGAAGGTGTGGAATATGAACGTGAAAGAATTACAACTCCAGATGATGATTTTTTAGATATTGATTGGATTAAGAAGGGAAATAATAAACTAGTAATCGTTTTTCATGGTCTTGAAGGTAGTAGTAATCGGCATTATGTAAAAGGTGTTGCCAAGCATTTTTCTGCAAATAAGTGGGATGTAGCTGCTTGGAATGCTCGAAGCTGTTCGGGCGAAATGAATACGCAACCTAGGCTCTACCATCATGGAGATGTTGCCGATATAGAAACAAGTGTAAACCATATTATTGCACATAACTCATATAAAGAAATAGCTTTGGTAGGCTTTAGTATGGGAGGTGCAATGATCTTAAACTACCTAAGCGATAATTTAGTAGATGTTCCTAATATCATTACAAAAACAGTAGTAATATCTCCACCAGTAGATGTAGGAGATAGCGCACGGCAATTGGAGAAAAAGAGTATGAGCTTTTACCGAAATAGGTTTTTAGATAAGCTTAAAAATAAAATTAAGCTTAAAGCCCAAATGTTTCCTAATTTGTTAAATGTTGATGGCTTAGATGAGATAGTCACCTTTGCCGAATTTGATAGGCGATACACAGCTCCGTTGCATGGATTTGATTCGGCAAGTGCATTTTATAAAAATGCTTCCTCAAAGGATCAATTAAATAAAATTAATATTCCGACATTATTGTTAATTGCTAAAGATGATCCGTTTATGCCGGCATCCTGTTATCCAATTACAGAAGCAATAAATCATTCAAATCTCTATTTAGAAATAACTGATAGGGGAGGGCATGTTGGTTTTCCACTAAAAAATCATAAACGTTCTTGGATGGAAATTAGAGCCTTAGAGTTTATAGAAAAAATAATTTAAAATTCTAACTCATAATCTTTGGTATTTTAGATTGTACGTCTATTTTTGCATCGCATTTGAGCAAAACGGATTAAGTTTTAATTAAATGCAAACCAGAAAAAGCCTAGTGCTTTTTTATTGCCTCCTTAGCTCAGTTGGCTAGAGCAGCTCACTTGTAATGAGCAGGTCATCCGTTCGAGTCGGATAGGAGGCTCTCTGATAACCAAGCAGTTACGATATATTCGTAGCTGCTTTTTTATTTGCATACAATTGCATCTCTCACAATATAGCAGCATACGATTTACTAGTGCTTCTAGGCCTTTAACTCTTTGCATAAAAGGAGCTATTACCCTCTAAATATTCTTGTAAAAAGAACTTATATTTACCATTTAACCTGGCTTATGCGATAGGCTTCGTTATGATAGATTAAAATGCAATATAATTGCTATTGCATATTTCGGGTTCAGAGGCATACAACAAATAAAACGCACTAAAAAAGCATTTTATTTAAAAACCTTATGTACAATTAGAAAATTTCAAAAATTGAATAAAAAATACGATTCCATAATAGTAGGTTCAGGTGCAGGAGGTTTAACAAGTGCTTTATGCTTAGCTAGGGCTGGTCAAAAAGTTTTATTGTTGGAGCAACACGATGTTCCAGGAGGTTGGTGCCATAGCTTTACATTAAAAGGCCAGCGTTTTAGCCCAGGCGTTCATTATGTTGGCTTAATTGGTAAAGGTGAAGGCACCAATGAATTACTGTGCGGTTTGGGTGTTGCAAATGACATCGTATTTTTTGAAATGAATAGAAAAGGGTACGAGCATTGTCATATTGGAGAAGAGAAATTCTCCATGCCTGCGGGAATTGAAAATTTAAAAACCAACTTATGTAAACGCTTTCCAGAAGAGAAAAAAGCCATCATCAGATATGTTGATTTAGTAAAAACCATTCATACTCAAATGATGGAAGTTCCTAAAATGAACAGCTTTTGGGATCACGTTACCATACCATATAAAACCAGGTATGTTGGCAAATTTGGACTTTTTACGCTCAAACGAGTTATTGATTGGCATATAAAAGATCCCTTGCTCAAAACGATTCTCAACATCCAATGTGGAGACCATGGTTTACCACCTTATAAAGCCAGCTTTCTTGTCCATTCTATTTTAATGTCGCATTATTTTGAAGGAGGATTCTACCCGATGGGAGGTGGAGGTGGATATGTAAAAGCATTTACGAAAAGAATTAAATCACTTGGAGGCGAAATTAGAACTAAATCAAAAGTTGATAGAATTTTAGTTGAGCAAGGGCAAGCCATCGGGGTTAAGTTAGAAAGTGGAGAGATAATTAATGCTGATCGTGTAATTTCCAATGCCGATCCTAGTATTACTTTTTTAGGTCTTGTTGGAGAAAATAACATCAGTAAAAAACTTAAGAAAAGATTAGAGAACACAAAATATTCGGTCACCTCACTTATCATGTTCTTAACACTAGATATTGATGTTACAAAGTATGGAATTGATTCTGGCAATATCTGGAAAATTAGTGAACCTGATTTGGATGCTGTTTATGGTAATCTAACCAAAAATGATATTTTAAGTGGAGAAGAATTTAAGGGTGTTTTTCTTAGTTGTACAACACTTAAAGATCCCGCAAGTTTTAATGGGCGCTACCATAATTTTGAGATTGTCACCTTTTTAGATTATTCGGCATTCGAACAATTTGAAAAAGGGAAGGATTACCATACTGAAGAATACGAAGTATTTAAAAAGAAGCTTATATATAAAATGCTGAATACAGTTGAAAAACTTATTCCTGATGCAAGAAAGCACCTTATTCAAGCCGAGTTAGGTACCCCAATGACCAATAATTATTTTATAAACTCCACACGTGGCAATGTATATGGAACAGAAAAAACATTGAAAGGTGTTGGGCCGTTTGCATTTAAGGCTAAAACGGAAATTGAAAATCTGTATTTAACTGGCGCAAGTACATTATCGCATGGAGTAGGTGGGGCTACCAATTCAGGAATTGAAACTGCCGCAAAAATATTGGGCTGTAAATCACAAGATTTATTGATTGAAGATGAAAACCAACAGCTACAGATTTATGATGCAGAAGATCAATCTACTTGGCCAGAATGGTTACATCAGAAACGAGCTGATAAAACACGAAGGTTTAAAGAGATTGAAAAGGTAGAAATTATTTGAAAGTGCTTTTAAACATTTATCAACCATTCAGTTTCTGGCAACTATTTTTTGATAAAATTAAGGTATTAACTTGGCGGACGCATTTTAGGATTATCAAATAAATAAAACGTCATTCCTGCGGAGGC
>CAZQWZ010000240.1:0-3907 GCA_964596935.1 uncultured Roseivirgaceae bacterium | reverse complement strand
ACTATACGAAAAAAGCATCAATAGTTGATGCTTTTTTTATCGGACAACAGTAAAATAGAATAATTAGTTAGCTTGATATAACTAGGTACTTATACTTAGTTCTCGTTTAGTGTATTCATCGTTCGGCTAATACCTTGCGTACTAAAAGAGTACACATACTCTTTGGCCTTATCCATATATGATCCCAAATTTTTAAATTCCTGATTGGTAAAATTGCTTAGCACAAAATCTACTTGGCGTCCTTTGCTGAAGTCATCTCCTAGCCCGAATTTTAAGCGAGCATAATTATTGCCTCCTGTAACTTCTTCTATATTTTTCAGCCCATTATGCCCAGCACTAGAACCTTTTGCACGTAGCCTTAATTTACCAAAAGGCAAGGCAATGTCATCTACAATAACAAGGAGGTTTTCTTTAGGAATCTTCAATTGCTGCATCCAATAATTAATTGCTTTTCCACTTAAATTCATATAAGTGGTTGGCTTAATTAAATAAATTTGTCTGCCTTTGTATTTAAACTCTGCTTTTTCTGCTAATCGATCTACTTTAAATTTTAGACCTTTATCTTCAGCAATTTGATCCAAAACTAAGAAACCAATATTATGGCGAGTTAACTCATACTCTTTTCCAATGTTTCCTAAGCCAGCTATCAAATACTTCATACATGTAAACTTATATAAAAAAATAAATCCTGCCTTTTACCAAAGCAGGATTTATAATAAAGTTGAATATTTAATTTATTCTGCTGCTGCAGGTGTTTCTTCTCCTTCAACACCTTCTTCTCCTTCAACACCTTCTTCTCCTTCAACACCTTCTTCATCCTCGGTTTTAAGAGCTCTAGGCATTTCAACCACGGCAATAGAGGCAATTTTAGTATCAAGAATTTCGTATTCTCCTGGTGTTACATCTTGTACTTTTACAGAGTGATGAAACTGTAAAGTAGAAATATCAACATCAATATGCGAAGGCATATTTTTGGGTAATGATAAAACACTCAATTTTCTACGCTTATGAATTAAAACACCACCTTCAGTTACTGCGGGTGATTGACCGAAAAGTTTTACTGGAACGTCCATTCTAATTTTCTTTCCATCAAATAATTGCAAGAAATCAGCATGTAAAATAATTTCACTCACTGGGTGAAACTGTACATCTTGAATAATTGCTTCGAATTCTTCTCCTTCAATATTTAAGTGAACGAAATGAGCATCTTGCGTGTAAATCAGTTCACGAAATAAAATCATTGGAGCATAGAAATGGATTTGTTTATCTCCTCCATAAAGTACACATGGTACGTTTGCTTCTGCTCTTAATTTTTTCGCTTCAGATTTTCCGAGATTTGCTCTTTTATACCCTATAACCTCAATTGTTTTCATTTTTAAATGATTTATTATGTATTAATTATTTACTTTTTTAATGAACAATGAGCTGATAGACTCATGATCGTGTATTTTTCTAATTGCTTTTGCAAATAAAGACCCAATGCTAATAACTTTTATTTTCGAGCTTTCTTTGGATGGTATTGTGTCGGATATAACTAACTCTTCTAATACAGAGTTTTCGATGTTCTCATAGGCTTTTCCAGACAATACACCATGTGTACAAACCGCTCTTACCGATTTTGCGCCTTCATCCATTAAGAGTTGAGCAGCTTTAGAAATGGTGCCACCGGTATCGATTAAATCATCCACCATAATAACATCTTTACCTTTAACATCGCCAATTAATTGCATAGATGCAATTTCGTTAGCACGCTCTCTATGTTTATCACACACAACCATGTCGGCTGCAAAAAAACTTGCGTACCTACGAGTTCTTTTCATACCACCTACATCGGGCGATGCGAAAATGATGTTTTCTAAATTTAATGATTTTAAATAAGGCACAAAAATGGAAGCTCCATCCATATGATCTACAGGAATATCAAAAAAGCCTTGAATTTGATCTGCGTGCAAATCACACGTCATTAATCTACTTGCACCAGATGCTTCGATTAGGTTAGCTATAAGTTTTGCGCCAATAGCCACTCTCGATTTATCTTTTCTATCCTGGCGTGCATAACCAAAATAAGGAACTACTAAAGTGATGCTTTCTGCACTCGCTCTTTTGGCTGCATCTACCATTAATAAAAGCTCTAGAATATTATCAGCTGGAGCAAAGGTGCTTTGAATAATAAAAACATCACAACCTCTTACTGATTCCTCAAAATAAGGAGCCATCTCACCATCGCTAAATTTCTGAAAGACTGAGTTTCCAAGTGGGTTTCCAAAAGATTGAGCAATTTTTTCTGCTAAATCAATAGAACCTGAACCTGAAAATAGCTTTACTTGCGACATCTCGATTAGTTGTTTAAAATAAATCCCGACAGGTATTTCTATCAGGATTTTGTAGTTGACCCACTAGGGCTCGAACCTAGACTCTTCTGCACCAAAAACAGACGTGTTGCCAGTTACACCATGGGTCAATTAAGTGTGCTTCCCTGTTTGGGACTGCAAAGTTATATTTATTTTTTAAAAATAAAGAGTAGGGTGTAAATATTTTATGAAGTATTTAAAGAACTAGTACAAAGGATTAGTCTTCGCTGTAACTAGTGTTAAGTTAAACATGCTTTAGCCAAACCAAGTCTCGTTCTTTTTGCTTTATACATCTTAAAAAAATACTTCCTTAGCAATTGCAAGGGGCATATTTTTTAGATCGTCTAAAACAGAGGGTTAAGTTCTAAGTAGTACAGCAATTTTGTATTTTAGGATAAATACATATTGTTATTTGCTAAAAATTCAAAGAGCGTCATTTCGTAGTGCAACGCCTGCCAGCCGCAGGCAGGGAGAAATATTTGCCACTTATAGTAACTGGCTACATGGCTAAGATTCCTACGGAATGACTTGTAGTAGTGGTTTTAATGAAATAATAAGTACTTTTAGCTGTATTACTTAGAATTTAACCAACAAAAATAACTTCCACTTATACGACACAGCACACTTAACTTAACACTAGTACATATTTTAATTATTGCTTGAGGTTTCTTCTAATATAAATTCTTTGTTTTCCATAAAATCTTCAGCCAAAAACTGGTAGCGATCTAAAATGCTTCTAACTGCAATTTTTAGCTGGCGTTCATTATTAAAATAGATATTGCCATAAACACCTGTGGCGTACCCTTGCCAAACGCTTCGTTCTTGTTTTCTATCATATAATTGGATAAGCAAGGTGCCTTTTCTTAAGTCGTATTTTCTTGGGCTGTATTCTTCTTTGTTTTTTTCATACTTCACCCAAGTTTCAATGTCTGGCTGATCGTATCCTCTAAAATTTAAGCTATCATAATATATTTTGTACGAAACCAATAAATTGGGTTTTTCTAGTTTGTAAGAATAACCTTGCGTTTGAAGTCGGGACTTAATGATGTTTTCTATTACTTTATGCGAAACAGTAGTGTCTTCAACTGCTAAGCTATTTTGTAAAAATGCAAAAGATTTATATTTTTTGAATTTACCATAATAGCTATAATCGTATTCAACAGGATATTCTCTATAACTATAACATCCCGATAAAATTAGTATAGAAAAAATAAGGAAGTAGAGTTGTTTCATAGCGGATGGAGTTAGTTGTAAGTTTGAAAATACTAAATAAATGTCTCATTTACACTAAGTTGAAACATTTAATTACTACTTACAGTTCCATCTATCGAATAATTAGTGGGTTTTGCTTTCAATCCACTTTTTAGCATTTACAAAAGCTTCTATCCAAGGAGTTACTTCATCTTTAGAGTTAGTGTAATAGGGCCAGTTCCAAGGAAATATTGACCTTTCAAGATGTGGCATCATGGCTAAATGCCTGCCATTGTTAGAGCAAACAGCAGCCGAACTAAAATCTGATCCGTTGGGGTTGGCTGGGTATTTATCATACGAATAAT
>CAZQWZ010000239.1:0-3928 GCA_964596935.1 uncultured Roseivirgaceae bacterium | reverse complement strand
GGCCACGGCAGAGGCTGAGCAAGCAGCAAAGGACATTCAGGTTTTAAACGACCAAATGACACAAAATATTATAGCTTTAAATAAGGCATATGCCGATGCCATACTTAGTGAAGAAAGAGCAATTTCCGCTACTGTAGAGGCGCAGAACGAAAGAGATATTTCAATATTAGAGAGAAATAGGGCTGATAGTTTAAAAGGGGTAGCTGTTGGTGCAATAGATGAAGCATTTAGATACCTTGTTTTAACAACTGCGCAATCTATGGCTACAAAATCGTTGCAAGAAACGGATGATGATTTAAAAGGGTTATTGGCTTTACAAGCCTATCAATTTAATAAGGAATATGCTGGTAATGAGCATGATAAATACATTTATGATGGCTTGTATTATGCAATGGCTAATTTTAAAGGTTTAAACTATAATACTTATAAAGGTCATAGAGGTGCTGTTAAAGCAGTCGCATTTGGTAAAGAAAACAATTTCTATTCTGTTTCTAGTGATGGTACAATTCGTAAATGGGATTTAACGAATGAAAGTGCAGGTTTTACTACTATTGGGTTAGCTCATAATTATCCTTTAAGAGATATTGCAGTTAGCAACGATGAAAATTGGATTGCTGTATCAAGTGATTCAACCGCTATTGAGCTTTATAGTACAGCTAATCTTACCGAAGCTCCTCTATTATTAGGAGGCAAGCATAAAGGGCTTGTGTATGAAGTTAAATTTGTTGGGAATAATAAGCTTGTTTCTTTAGGCTTAGGAGGTGTTATTAATGTGTATGATATTGCCACCAAGAAAAATATTCTTTCAAAAAAGTTAGGAGCTAATGTAAGAGCATTTGATGTAAATGCTGAAGGCACTTTGCTTGTGGCCAGTACAGTTGATGGGCAGTTAATTCAACTGAACTTATTAACAAAAAAGGAAAGAAAATTATATGAGCTACCTGATAAAAGCCCTATTCACGATGTTAAAATTAGTAAGGATGGTTTAACCATTGCTTTTGGGGGTGAAAATCATAATGTGTATTTATGGAGTATTTCAGAAAATAAAATTAGTAGTACTTTAAGAGGTCATACATCAAGAATTAATTCTATTGAATTTTCTCATGATGGCAAATTTTTAGCAACTGCAGGTTTTGATAATAAAGTCCAGTTATGGAATATGCATGACTTAAATCAATTACCTATTGTTATGGGGGATAATTTTGAAGCCTATGCTTGGGATGTTTCGTTTAGTAACAATGATGATTACCTAATTATTGCAACTCAAAATAAGGTAATTAAAAAATGGCCAATTAATGCCGAAACAATGGCCAATGAAATATGCAAAAATGTAAAACGAAATATGACTGAGAATGAATGGGAGAGGTTTGTGGGTAACAATATAGAGTTTAGAAATACGTGCATTAGTTTATTAATCGAAAAAACTCCCTAGTATATTTTTTATGAAAAGAGGCTGGCTATTTTTTATTTCTATTTTATTTCTGTTTTCCACCCATAAGGTAGTTGGCCAGTGTACAGAAAATCTTAATCAAGCTCAAGAGGCATTTGATAATGGTCATTTGTATGGAATTCCTGCACTTTTAAATGATTGTATTGAAAAAGGAAGTGCTTCTAAACAAGATAAAATTGAAGCTTATCGGCTGTTAACATTAACATATTTATATATAGACGATCCAATTGCAGCTCAAAATAGTTTTTTAGCTCTTCTTGATTTGGATCCAGAGTATAGAGTAGACTCTACTAATCATATAGAAATAGTTCATTTAAGCAAAGAGTACATTACTACACCCATTGTTTCGGGTAGATTAAGGGGGGGGGTTAATATGACTACTATTTCTACCATTTATGAAAATGGCACATACGATACAAATAACAGTAAAGAGAAATACACGCCTGCCATTGGGTTTTCGGCTATAGGGTCTTTCGATGTTCATTTTAGTAAATGGGTTAGCTTTAGTGTAGAGGCGGATGTTCAATACAGTACATTCAAATATTCAAATACAATATTTACCAATTCAAATGAAGAGCAAAACGCCAAAGACTTGGTTGAACTTCATGAAAAAGCTTGGAATATAAGTTTGCCAATTTCAATTAAATTAACCTATCCTGGCAAAATATTTTACCCTTATATTTATGGAGGTTATAGTCCTAATTATAATCTCATAACAAATGTAGATGCCTCCTATACAAAAGACATAGATGGTGCTTCTCAAACATTTACACAAGATAATAGCTTAGATATAAGTAGTATAAGGGAAGATATTTCGCATTCTTATATTATTGGTGCAGGAATAATGAGAAGAATAAATTACAATTATGTATTTATAGATGTGAGGTACAAAATTGGGATAAAAAATAGGTTGGTTCGAGAAGAGCAATTTAATGTTGATGGAGAAAATAAAGAAGCGATTAACAAATATGTATTGACATACCAACAACAAGATAATTTTTTTAGAGAAAATCAATTGAATATAACGGTAGGCTATGTTTGGCCTAAGTATAAGCCAAGAAAAAGAAGATCAGTAACTGCAACATCTTTTATAGGAGGTTTGTTTAAAAAGAAGGAGAAAAATGAATAGATTCCTATTATTTATTATGCTTTTGGGTTTCTTTGGTTGTGATACCTCTAATAATATTGCTCCTATAGGCGATGCCTACTTTCTTAAATTTTATGGAGCTTCCGGAAATCAAGAAGGAGTATCTGTAAAAGCTACCCCAGATGGCGGTTTTATAATTGGGGGTAATTCTGTTGCTGACTTTGGAGGCCAATCGGATTATATACTAATTAAAGTAGATGCCTTTGGTAACCAAGAGTGGATGCAAACTTATGATTTTAATGGCACACTAGAAGATGATTTTATTACGGAGGTTATTGCAGAGGTAGATGGGTTTGTTGTTGCTGGTACTTCTGTGGTTAATGCTTTAGGTAAGATGGTGCTATTTAAAGTGGATAACAAGGGTGTTTTCCTAGAGTCAATAGTTTTGGATTCCCATTCAAACGATGAATATAAATGCAATGGAATTTCTAAATCATCTATTGGCGAATTCATTGTGGTAGGTTCAGTAATTAATGGTTTGCAAAAAGGAAAATCTAGAATTTCAGTTGTTAGTAATAATTTTGCATCTTTTAAAACAAGGTTATATCCACTAGTAACTTCTACTACCAAAGAATTAGTTTTTGTAAAAGCATTAGAAATAGTAAACAGTAAGGATGGTCAATTTAACTATTTAATCTTTGGTAATGTAAATACGAGTGCAGGTACAAGTGTTAATTTATATCAATTAGATGTAGCACTAGGAGAACCATTTAGTTCAGCTGAAGAAGATAATTACTCAAATACAGAAACAGTAGATGTTGTTCAGGATTCTGATGGTAATTTTAAAGTATTGTCATCAATAAGTAATCAGACATATCTAATTAATATAATTGAAATTCGCAGTGGGGTTAGTAATGGAAATTATCAGCTAAGTACAGGGCAAATTATTAGCTTAAATGAAGGAATTGATGTAAGTGTCTCTCAGACTAATCAATTTATTATTTCTTCAAATTTTACTGAAAGTAACTCAACAATAACTTCTTCATCTTTAGTGGAATCGTCAGCAGCAGGAAATATAAAATGGCAGCGCATATTTGGAACAGACTTTCCCTATGCTTCAGGTGAAGTAATTACATTAACCGATGGCTCTATTGTGTACACAGGTACTGCTGGATTAAAAGATCAATCAAAAGTGTTTTTGATTAAGTTAAAAAGTAATGGAGATATGAAGTAATGATGCCAATTTTTGACAAAAAATGGTTACTTTTTCTCTTTGTTACCGCATTAAAACATTAACTAACCTAATAGCCAAGTTGGCATGAATATAATAAATAAGCTACTACTTGTATTTTTTGCCATTTTAGGTTCGTTCTACAGCCATGCTCAGGTTG
>CAZQWZ010000238.1:0-3971 GCA_964596935.1 uncultured Roseivirgaceae bacterium | reverse complement strand
ACTGCTAAAACAACTGATGTGTGGGATATTCTAAAAATCGCAGACCAAGACCCAAATGACTCGGCATGTGTAATTGGTTTCTACTCAGGATTTAGTATGGATGCTGCTGCTGAATATAATAAAGGACAAGGCTGGAACCGAGAACATGTATGGGCAAAGAGCAGAGGTAACTTTGGAACAAAGAAAGGTGCTGGTACAGATTTGCATAATTTAAGAGCAGCAGATATATCAACCAATTCGGCCAGAAATAATCGAAACTTTAATAATGGTGGCGAACAATACATAGATGTTTCTGGTTTTTATAATGGCGAAACTAATTCTTACAAAAATAATTCTACTTGGTGCTGGGAATCCCCAAAGGAAGTAAAAGGAGATGTCGCCAGAATGATTTTTTATATGGTGGTTCGCTACGAATCTCCTGAACTTGACTTGGAACTTACCGACTCATTATTTAATAAATCGAGCAAAGCACCCTTACATGCCTCACTAAGTGCGCTACTCCAATGGCACCAATGCGATCCTGTTGATTCCGCAGAAATCAAGCGAAACAACCTCATTTATTCTTTTCAAAATAACCGCAATCCGTTTATCGATCATCCCGAATGGGTAGAGTTGATTTGGGGAGAGTAAAACTAAATAAAAGGGTGCTATTTTTATATCATATTCAATATAATAATGTTGGTTTATTAATTATTATATCATATTCAATATAATTTCTCCTATCATCCTCGTGCGCAACGAGGATGCCACAGAAGTTTGTATTTCACAGATACGCTCAGGTTACTTCCACGTTTCACATTCCATCTCAAGTACGCCTTTGATGTGTCCCCAATTGTCTAGGCATCTTTTTAGGCATAAAAAAAAGGTGCCGCATGCGACACCCTTGTAGTAGCGGGGGTAGCTCCGATAGCTATCGGAGGAACCAACGACCTTCAAGCATATTTCACCAACAATTTCTGAGCTATTTCAGGAAATTTTCGCAAGTTCTCAATATAATTCCGACTTTTCATTCTTTTTATATGACGCTCAATTTTCCTGGACTGAATTCTAGAATCACACTCAATTCTATGATACAATTCCCATGGAATACCCGATTTGGTTGTGTTAGTGTTCAATTCTTTATTATTATGATGAAGAATTCGCTTGTTAAGCTTATCCGTTTCTCCAATATAATAGCGGGAGGTTTTTATTGATTTTATTATGTAAACAACTGCTTCCATTTAAACCCTTAAGGCATAAAAAAAAGGATGCCGCATGCGACACCCTTGTAGTAGCGGGGGTAGGACTTGAACCCACGACCTTCGGGTTATGAGCCCGACGAGCTACCAACTGCTCCACCCCGCGATATATTTTAATTTAAAACCTGTTTGAATGGCTCATGCCTAACATCAAATTTTAAATATGTTTTACTAATTAATCCTAGCCTTTTGCTAAGGGAGTACAAAAATAGATTGCTATTAATTAAAAACAAATACCTTTGCAACATATTATTTTATATGGCGGATAAAAAACACAAAGCAGGGTTTGTAAGTATCATTGGAAAACCCAATGTTGGCAAGTCAACACTTATAAACCAATTGGTAGGCGAACGCCTTTCAATCATAACTTCTAAGGCGCAAACAACTCGCCATCGAATTATGGGAATACTTAGTGGCGAAGACTTTCAGGTAGTGTATTCCGATACTCCAGGCATAATTAAGCCCCAGTACGAATTGCAAAGTACCATGATGCGATTTGTGAGTACTTCATTAGAAGATGCCGACATCATTCTTTTTGTAACAGATTTATACGAAAAACATGATGAAGATTTTATCACTCGCTTAAAAAGCCTCAAGCAACCTATCCTAATGGTTATGAATAAAATAGATTTATCAACGGGCTCGCAAGCCTACGATAAAATAGCCTATTGGCACGAGGTGTTTACCCCTGCTAAAACCATAGAAGTATCTGCCTTAAAAGGCGAAAATATAAATACCCTTTTCGATTCAATCTTAGAATTATTACCCGAGCATGCAGCCTATTTTCCTAAGGATCAAATGACTGATAAGCCTGAGAAATTCTTTGTAGAAGAAATTGTTAGAGAAAAGATTTTTAAAAATTACAAGAAAGAAATTCCTTATAGTACACAGGTAATTGTAGAAGAATTTAAAGAGGATAAAAAAATAATTAGAATTAGGGCTTTAATTTACGTAGAACGTAAAAGCCAAAAAGGAATAATAATTGGCCATAAAGGCGAAGCATTAAAAAAAGTTGGCATAGCTGCAAGGTTGGATCTGGAAACTTTTTTTAACAAAAAAATTCACTTAGAAACTTATGTAAAAGTGGCAGACGATTGGCGAAAAAAGAAGCTATCAATCAAAGGATTTGGATATTAATTAGTAGGATAAAAAAATACAATGGCAAACATAGTTGCAATAGTAGGAAGACCCAATGTGGGCAAATCAACATTTTTTAACCGTTTGGTAGAAAAACGAACGGCCATAATGGATAATGAAAGTGGCGTAACCCGAGATCGACAATACGGCTATGCCGAATGGACCGGCAAGCATTTTACAACCATCGATACAGGAGGTTACGTAAGTGGCTCTGATGATATATTCGAGGGTGCCATTCGAGAGCAAGTGAAGTTGGCTTTGAATGAAGCTTCTTGTATCATATTTATGGTTGATTCTAAAGATGGGTTAACAGGGCTCGATAAAGATTTTGCCAAAGTGGTTAGGCAAGTAGGCAAACCTGTTTTTGTGGCAGCAAATAAGGCCGATACCACTGAATTGAGCTTTATGGCTGGTGAGTTTTACGCATTAGGTTTTGACGATGTATTTTCAATTTCTTCATCAAACGGTGGAGGCACAGGCGAATTATTAGATGCCGTTGTTAGCACTTTCGAATCAGTAGATGAAGGAGACCCAAACGAAGGAATACCAAGAATAGCCATATTAGGAAGACCCAATGCAGGTAAATCTTCATTTTTAAATGCACTAGTAGGAACCGATAGAACCATTGTTACTGATGAAGCGGGCACTACAAGAGATTCGATAAACACGCATTACAAATTATTTGGTAAGGATTTTATCCTTACTGATACCGCAGGAATTCGCAAAAAAGCCAAGGTTAAGGAAGATATCGAATTCTATTCGGTACTTAGGGCACTTCAATCTTTGCAAGATAGTGACGTTTGTATTATTCTAATAGATGCCGAAAGAGGGCTTGAAGCGCAAGATGTAAATATTATTGCGTTAGCAGACAAATATGGCAAAGGCGTATTAATAATGATTAATAAGTGGGATTTAGTTGAAAAAGAAACCAATACTGCTATTAAAATTCGTGAAGAGATGAAGCATAAGTTAGGCCCTTTGGGCTATGCGCCAATCATTTTTACTTCGGTAATTAATAAGCAACGAATATTTAAAGCTATTGAGCTAGCTGTTGAAATATATGATAATAGGTCTCAAAAAATAGCGACTTCAAAATTAAATGCGGCTATGCTACCCGAGATAGAAAGGTATCCACCACCAGCTTTAAAAGGGAAGCATATTAATATTAAATACATTACTCAATTGCCAACTCAAGCAACCAGTTTTGCATTTTTCTGTAATTTGCCTCAATATATTAAAGCACCCTATCAACGGTTTTTAGAGAACAAATTAAGGTCGCACTTTAATTTAGAAGGTGTGCCCATTAGAGTATATTTTAGAAAAAAATAGACCTAAAATTAGGAATATTCTAATTTATTCAGAAATTTTGATGTACTAATATTCTTAATCTAACAAATTTATTATGAAAAAATTATTAACATTATTGCTTGCAATTGGATTTACATTTGCAATGGTTGCTTGTGGTGGCGAAAGTGCATCTACAGAAGAAGCTACAACTGAAGAGGCTGCTCCAGCAGTTGAAGAAGTGGAAGAGGTAGTTGAAGAAGTTACTGCTGATGAAGTAGAAGCAGATTCAACCGCAGTGGAAGCAGAAGG
>CAZQWZ010000237.1:0-4029 GCA_964596935.1 uncultured Roseivirgaceae bacterium | reverse complement strand
GTGGTACATTGGTGTTCTCATTTATTGGATTAGAAACCCAAGAAGTAGAGATTGGCTCTCGTAGCATTATAGATATGCAAATGGCGAGCGATATAAAGCAACTAGGAGAAGTGGTGGTAACAGCAGTAGGTATCGAAGTTAATAAAAGAGAGCTTGGTTATTCTGTTACAAACCTAAGTGGTGAAGAAATTCTAGATGCACAAGAACCCAACCTTATTAACTCTCTTAATGCAAAAATTGCGGGAGTTACTGTAGTTAGCTCTTCAGGTTCACCTGGTGCATCTGCTAATATTAGAATTAGAGGTAACACGTCTATTAATGGCTCAAATTCGCCATTATTTATAGTCGATGGTGTTCCTATTGATAACTCTACAGGTGGAGCCGGTAACGGAACAGCAGGCGTGGATAACTCAAATCGAGCTATTGATCTTAATTCAGCCGATGTTGAGTCGATGACAGTACTTAAAGGGCCTGCAGCTACAGCACTTTACGGTATTAGAGCAGCAAATGGGGCTATTATAATTACTACTAAAAGAGGGAAAAAAGGAAAAGCAAAGGTGTCAATTTCCTCTGCATTTACAATTAACGAAGTTAATAAGTTGCCTAGTTTTCAAAACCAATATGCGCAAGGGCGACCAGTGGGTGGTGTTCCTACTTGGAGAGGTCCTGACACAAGAGAAGGATTTAGTTGGGGGCCAGCTATTTCAGGGTTAGAATATGATGGTTCTGAATATGATTTTGATAGAAATGGCAGATTGGTGCCTACAGGCGATGGAAACGGCATGCCTGCAAGAGCATTTAATAATGTAGAAGATTTTTTTGTAAGAGGGGTTACTCTAGACAATAACGTTTCTGTTTCAGGAGCCAATGATAAGTCTTCATACTACCTATCGGTGGGTAACTTAACCTCCACTGGTATAGTGCCCAATTCTGATTGGGCTAGAACTACAGCAAAAGTTACAGCTGATACAAAAGTAACAGATAAATTTAAAGTTGGAATGTCTGCAACTATTTCTAATTCAGGAGGAACAAGAATGCAGAGAGGCTCAAACATTTCAGGACTCGCACTAGGGTTATTTAGAACCCCGCCAACATTTGATGGAGGCAACGGAAAAGTTGGACAAGCTGCGGCAGACGACCCTTCGACTTACCAGCTTGCAGATGGAACCCAACGTAGTTATAGATCAGGTGTTTATGATAGCCCATATTGGACAGTTAATAAAAACACAACTGAAGATAATGTAAACAGGGTTATTGGCAATATAAACTTAACCTATGAGCTTGCTCCTTGGTTAACTGCTACTTATAAATTAGGTTTAGATCATTATACAGACAGAACCAAAGTTTTTGCTGATCTTAACTCGGCAAGTTTTTCAACGGGGCAAATAAATAATATTGATATTAATAGCACAGATATTAATGGCGATTTCCTTTTGATGATTAATAAGGAGATATCTTCCGATTTTTCGGTTAACGCAATATTAGGTTATAACCACTTCTCATCTAATTTTTTTAGAAATAATACCGAAGGAACAGATATTTCAATTCCAGGATTTTCTAATATATCTAATGCAGCAACGATACTTACATCGGAGCGATGGTTTAGAAGAAAGATTAATGGAGTTTTTGCAGATGTAAAAGTAAACTTTAGAGATTATTTGTTTCTTAACCTTACGGGGCGAAACGATTGGTCTTCTACTTTGCCTCAACAGAATAACTCATTCTTTTACCCTGCAACTAGCTTAGGGTTTGATTTTACCGAAGCATTTGGTATAGCTAATGGGAATATACTTTCTTATGGTAAATTAAGAGGCTCTTGGGGCCAAGTGGGTAATGAAGCGTTGCTTTATGTAACTGAAACCTATTTTAATTCTGCTTTTGTAGGCGGAGATGGTTTTATTGATGGGATACAGTTCCCTGCGTTTGGCATTAATGCTTTTGAAAGAAGCAATGTTCTGGGCAACAACCAATTGCAAGCTGAATTAACAACCACCGTAGAGTTTGGTGGTGATTTTAAGTTTTTTGGCAATAGACTAGGGTTGGATTATACTTATTATATAAGCCGGTCAGAGGGCCAAGTGATTGGTGTGGATGTTTCAAATACAAGTGGTTTTGGAACGACTGTTCAAAACGTAGGCTTAATTGAAAATAAAGGACATGAAGTGATGTTATATGCCACTCCTGTAGAAGTAGGAGATTTTAAATGGAATATCGACATAAACTTTACTCAATTCACGTCCATTGTTAAAGAACTAGACCCTGGTGTCGATCGTATCGTTTTGGGTGGGTTTACCTCTGCTTCTTCTAATGCTATAGCAGGAGAACCTTATGGAGCTCTATATGGAGATGCGTTTCAAAGAAATGGTGCTGGTCAGCTTGTTATTGATGCTGACGGATGGCCTTTGATTGACCCTAATGGAGATAGAGTTTTAGGAGATCCTAACCCTGATTGGATTTCAGGTATTAGAAATACTTTTTCTTATAAAGGATTTAGCCTATCTGCCCTTTTGGATATACGCCAAGGAGGAGATATTTGGAATGGCACCGATGGTATAATGAATTATTTTGGTACTTCTCAAGAATCAGGAGACGAACGAAATGTAAGAGGATATGTGTTTGATGGCGTTTTAGCAAATGAAGATGGATCTGCTTCAACAACACCTAATAATATTCCTGTTGATTTTGCAAACCCTGCAAATGGATTAGGAGGAAATAAATGGCATAAATATGGTTTTGGAGGAGTTGTTGAAGAAAGCATTCAAGATGGTTCTTGGGTACGATTACGGGAGGTTACTTTTACGTATCAACTTCCTTCTTCCCTTTTAAATAAGCTAAGAATAGCTAATGCTTCTTTATCATTAACAGGTAGAAATTTATGGCTTCATACCAAGTACACGGGTATAGACCCTGAAACGAACTTAACAGGTGCCTCTAACGCTATTGGATTAGATTATTTCAATATGCCTAATACACGTAGTTATGGCGCTATTTTAAGAGTTTCCTTTTAATTGATTAGACATAAAAAAATAAAATTAAAATGAAAAAAATAAAATATATATTCGTAATAGGACTAAGCATGGTGTTTACCTTTTTTACTTCGTGTAACTTTGGAGATACCAATATTGATCCTACTAGGCCTTCCGATGCTGGCCTAAATTTGATATTACCAACGGCTTTAGCACAGGCTGGTTATAACCAAATGTCAGGCGCACATCGATTGATGGGCATTCTTATACAGCATTTTGAAGGATTTGAGGCACAGCAGTCTGATTATAACATTTATAATATAGATGAGAATGCATTAGATAATTTTTGGAATACTGGTTTATACGGTGGCGTAATGAAAGATGCAGCTATAATGATTGAAAAAGGCGTAGCTGAAGAACAACCTCATTATGTGGGCATTGCAAAAATACTAATGGCAAATGCATTAGGTCATGTTACCTCTATTTTTGGAGATGCTCCTTATTCTGAAGCCTTTCAAGGAACAGGTAATTTAAGGCCAACGTATGATACACAAGAGCAATTGTATTCTTCGATTCAAACTTTATTAGACGAAGCAATTGTTGAATTAAGCAAACCATCTGTACTTGGAGGGCCTGCGGGAGATGATCTTATATATGGAGGAGATGCTGCTAGTTGGATTGCAACTGCACACGCTTTTAAAGCAAGGTATTTTATGCATTTAACAAAACGAGACCCCAGTGCACATACAAAAGCATTGTCTGAAATTGCACTAGCTTTTACAGGTAATGGGGAACAGCCAGATTTTGTCTTTGATGAAGCACTTGTTTTTTCTAACCCTATGGCTCAATTTGGAGACGGTCGGCCTGGTACCTTACTTATGCATGCTGGGTTTCTTACTATTTTAACTGGAGACCCTCGCGATTCAGTGTTTAATGATAATGGAGATTTTTTTAATGGAAGTCCAGGATTGTTTTGGTCATCAAACAATTCTCCAAGCCCATTAATTTCTTTTGCAGAAATTAAATTTATTGAAGCTGAGGCATTGATAAGGTCAGGTAGTTT
>CAZQWZ010000236.1:0-4115 GCA_964596935.1 uncultured Roseivirgaceae bacterium | reverse complement strand
TTTACTGCTTCGTGCCCTTCTCCCATTGTTTTAATAATGATTACTTCTTTTTTAATATGCTTTCCTTCTTCAATCCAAATCATAGATTTAGAACCCTTATGTAATTCATTCCCTTTTTTCCATTCTGTGTAATCAACCTCTTCGCCATTAATTTTTACATGGTGTGTGCCGTCTTCGTCAACAGTTACTTCAACCTCCATTTGCTCTTTAATAAATTTTATGTCATCACCATCGGCCTTAATTATAAATAAGTTATCTCCGCTTTTCTCAATCTCTTCTAGGCTAACTTCCTTCCCATTTTTGATAATGTGCTTGGTGCCATCTTCGTCAATTGTAACTTCTATCTTGGTTTCACCTTCGCCACCATCTGAAACAAACACCATCTTATGGTTTCCTTCTTTATGAAGCTCATCCATATCTAGTTCAATTCCATTTTTCATTACGTGTTTTTTACCATCGTCATCAACCCAAACTTTCATCTCTACATTTTCACCTTCACCAACTTCTTTAGAGATAAACATTATTTTATGATCTCCATCCTCTATGTCTTCATCAATTTCTATCATTACATTTCCATCCTTGCTTTTAAACGAGGTGCCGTGCCCTTCCATAAAATGAAGATCCATATCCTTTAATTCAGGATCGTTCTTCATTTCTTCCATGCTGCTATATGTTTTTTCAGTGATTATTGTTTTGCCATCAACTTCTTGTTCTAACGTAAGTTTATATGCCTCTTTTCCGTTTTCAACTTCTAATTGAACTTTAGTTTGGCTAAAACTTACCAATGAAAGTAAGATCAGTAGTGTTGTTAAAATGTTCTTCATTTTCTTATTTTTTGTTTCTTCAAATAACGTACATCAACTGTTAAAGGGTTGTTAAAGAATGTTAAAGAATGTTAAAGAATGTTAAAATAGAACCTCGAGTACTTATAAAACGTACTTTTGGTTATCGATTGGATTAATATATGAGTAATAAGGTAATCTGGACAATTATTACATTAATGACTATCTCATTAATTGGGCTCACCTCTTTTCAGGTGTATTGGATAAATAATGCGATAAAATTAAGTGATGAACGTTTTAATAAAGATGTACACGAATCGCTTAATAGCGTTGCTCATAAACTAGCGCGTGGCGAACTTGCCAATGTTGCCTTAAAAAGCAATATCTTTTTCTTTAGCAATGATACCGCAGATATTGAAGACCGAAAGATTAAGATTGAAAGCAGAGTAGAGATAAACGATATTAATGATCACTTTTCTAACAAGCAGCAGGACGTGAATGTTATTGTATTCGATTCTTCTAAAATACAGCCCCAAATATGGATGCAGCATTCATCCAATACAGATGAGGTTTTTACAGCAACGGATAGTTCGGGTAATTTACGAATAGAAATTATTAGCTCTATTGATTCAAATGGGTATAAGCTAAATGTGAAAAGAGTACTTAAAAAAACAGCAGAGTTTAACGCTGTTGTTCACGAAATGATATCTAATGAAACCATAGATATTAATAGAAGAGTTCGCCCCGAAGAAATAGACAGCTTATTAAAAATAGAATTTGAAAATAAGGGCATAGATATCTATTTTAATTTTGGAGTACTAGATAATAACACCAACCATTTTGTTTTTATTGATACGGCCAATATGGCAAAAGAACCTTTAATAAACAGCCCTTTAAAAGCGTCTCTTTTTCCTAATGATATTATCGGAAACGCCACTTTTTTGGTGGTAAATTTCCCTGCTAAAGATCAATTTCTATTTAAAAAAATATTTGCAACGCTAAGTAGTTCAATTATTCTGCTCCTTATTATAATTGCTTGTTTCTCGTATGCGATATACATCATTTTAAAACAGAAAAAACTATCTGAACTCAAGAATGATTTTATCAATAATATGACCCACGAGTTTAAAACACCCATTGCAACAGTATCACTCGCTTCTGAAGCATTAAGCGACCCTGATATTGCCAAAGAAAAAATAAATATTGCTAAATATGTTGGGGTAATTAAAGAAGAAACCAAACGACTTGGCGCACAAGTTGAACGTGTGTTGCAAGCCGCTACTATGGATAGGGGCGAACTAAGAATCAACAAAAAAGACGAAGACATTCATCAAATATTATCTGATTGTATTGATCGTGCAAAAATACAAGTTGAAGCAAAAAGTGGTTTAATTAGCTCAAAACTAGATGCCAGTAATTATTTTTCTATAATAGATGGGCATCACTTTTTTAATGCCATTACAAACTTGTTAGATAATGCCATAAAATACTCCGATAACAATCCTGTTATTTCTATTTCAACTTTAAATGAAAATGGGAGAATCAAAATCTTAATTAAAGACAGTGGCATAGGAATTAGCAAGGAACAACAGAAATATATTTTTGAAAAATTTTACCGAGTAACAACGGGCAATATCCATAATGTAAAAGGTTTCGGCTTGGGTCTAAATTATGTGCATTATGTGGTTGAAGCCCACCAAGGCATTATTAGCGTAGAATCTGATCTGGGAAAAGGCAGCACTTTTATAATTGATTTACCATTAGAACATGAACACTAAGAAATTATTGATTGTAGAAGATGACGCCAACTTAGGCCTCATATTAAGTGAATACTTAAGCCTTAAAGGCTACCAATCATTTTTATTTAGAGATGGGGAAGAAGGCCTAGAAGCCTTTAAAGCACAAAGCTATGATTGCTGTTTATTGGATGTGATGATGCCCAAAATGGATGGCTACACCTTGGCCAAAGAAATTAGGAAAATAGACGATCAAATGCCTTTTCTGTTTCTTACCGCAAAATCTATGAAAGAGGATAAGCTTAATGGGTTTAAGCTTGGGGCTGAAGATTACATTACTAAACCCTTTAGCATGGAAGAGCTTTTAATGCGCCTAAACGTAATTTTTAGAAGAGGCAACCGTGTTGATGCTGAAAAAGTAGATGTATTTGAACTAGGCAAACTAACTTTTGATAATAAAAATCAAGTGTTAAAAAAAGTTGGTTCCACCACAAAACTCACCTCCAAAGAATCTTACTTACTTAATTTACTTTGCCAGAATATGAACAGCACCCTTGATCGCAGAGCTGCGCTTAAAATTATTTGGGGCGATGATAGTTACTTTAATGCGCGTAGCATGGATGTTTATATAACCAAATTGCGCAAGCATTTAAAAGAAGAACCTGCGGTTAAAATAATAACCATTCACGGGCAAGGATTTAGACTTGTGCAGGACTAGATTTAATGGCTTTAAACTACTTAGTTTAAGTTCTATAACTTTACAGTAGTATTCTTTTAATACTAACTTCAAAAGCCATTTGTTGTCATTCCTGCGTAGGCAGGAATCCGTAAATATCAAAAAACTGCAATAAGAATGGTAAAACTTAATAGCTGATTGTCTCTGTGCAACATCCTACAAGGCAGATTCCTGCCTACGCAGGAATGACGTGCTTTTTTGATTAGTATTAGCGACATATTTTATTTTTGCTATAATTTATAGAACTTAGGCTTCAATTATTATATCATATTTAGCAAGCAAGCCAATAACTCCTTCTCTCGAAAACTTTGCTTTGCGTATTCGATTAGCTGTTGGGTCGATACTGTGTTTGTAGAGGTTGTAAAGTCTGCTTTTTCAATATTAGTTTGATCAAAGATGGCTCCTCTTAAATCGCACGCTACAAATTGTGCACCTGTAAGCTCAGCTTCAGAAAAATCAACCTCTTTGAGCATACAATTATTAAACTCCTTTTTGATGAGTTTTAGTTGATAAAACGAGGAGTAGCTTAACATACTATACTCAAAATAAAGCGAAAGCAAAAAAGGATTGCTCTCACTAAAATTAACTCCTAAAATTTTACAGTGAATAAATCGAACATCTTTAAACGAAGTGTTTTTTACATCAACGGAGCTTAAATCGCAATGCTCGAATACACATTAAATAAACGTATAGTTTGAAAAGTGTTTTTTGGAAAATGAGCAGTGTTTAAAAGTGCAATTATCATATTCTCCTTGGGGTATGGACTCTTGCTTTTCAAAGGTTTGGCCATCATTTTTCTGCATAAGCTATTCTTTAACTCCTGCCAAATCTAACATAAATGCGTATTCCAATGCGGTTTTT
>CAZQWZ010000235.1:0-4123 GCA_964596935.1 uncultured Roseivirgaceae bacterium | reverse complement strand
TTCATGATGTGGATTGGAAAAAATTCGAAATCCATTTTGATGCTTCGCACGAAAACTATTTAGCCAGACTAAGAGATAGTTATCCTCAACTGACCCCAAAAGATCAGAAACTTTGCTCATTCTTAAAAATGAACTTAGCAACTAAAGAAATAGCTCCATTATTAAATATTTCTGTTAGGGGCGTAGAAATTGCTAGGTATCGGCTGCGAAAAAAGTTAGAACTCGACTCTAAAACAGACTTGATTGATTTTATTTTGAAAATTTAGGCGAGCATATTTTCCTTGTCTTTTAATTCAACATTTTTGAGTTAAAAATTACCTGCTGTATTCTTTACTTTTTGAGTAATAAAACTTTTGTAATACATTAAATGCTTTTTTCTTTACCCCTTCACTTGAAATAAGCCCTTTCCTATTCCATCCATCTTGAATACCTGGCAATAATCGTTTGGGTGAGCGAAAATCAACCAAAATCCATGGTGTAACACCCCTTAACTGATCTATTTTATCAATCATTAAGAGATTTTCTTGGTATAAGTATTCTTGATATTCTTCTGTCCAAATTTTATGTTTACTTCCATGCATTCCTCCTAAGGCACCACCTCCAAATTCAGTAATTATTAATGGTTTATCAAAATCTATTTGCCATGTTATTTTTGCACATTTCTCTGGCAGCCCATCGTACCATCCGGTATATTGGTTTATGCCGAGTACATCTACATCCGTAGCCAACGGATCGGTTATTATTTGCGTAAAAGGTTCGCCTTCTTTGGTGTGTTTTTCAAGAGCTGCACTTACGAGGCGAGTTGGGTCTAATTGCCGAGTATGGCTTATAAGTTTTCTAATAAAATTGTTTCTTTTATCACTTACAGGAGTTTCGTTAGCCATAGACCAAATAATAGTTGCAGCCCTATTCTTATCTCTACCTATAACCTCTGTTAGCTGGTTTTTGGCATTGGTAAATGTTTCTTCATTGTCCCAATTAATCGTCCAATACACAGGTATTTCTTCCCATACCATAATGCCCATTTCGTCTGCCAAACGTAGCATATGTTCGTTATGCGGATAATGAGCTAACCGTACAAAATTACAATTCAGCTCTTTTGCCCAAGTAAATAATAGCTTGGCATCTTCTTTTGAAACTGCCCTGCCCATTTCCAAAGGGTTCTCTTCATGAATACTTATCCCTCTTAAAAAAATTGACTTTCCATTTAGCAATAAATCATTCCCATTTGTTGATATAGTTCGAAACCCTATTTTATCCGTTAAAAAATTTCCGTTTACAGATAGGGCTATTTTATATAGTTTAGGGTTACTTGGTGACCAATAGCTAATATTTTTAGCTTTAAAACTAAATTTAGCTATTCCATTTTCATCTGCTTCAAACTGCTGTTTTACCTTTAGTTCTTCAATTACTAGCTGTATTTTTTGATTAGCACTACTACCATTTAACTTTATATAACCTTCAATAGTGCTATCATCCTTTTTTGATAAATGAATTAAATAATCATCAATAAAAATGGGAGATTCTTCAATAATTTTAACATCTCGCGTAATACCTCCATAATTCCACCAATCAGTATTCAGTGTTGGCACACCATCTGCATGCCTTTGGTTATCCACTTTTAAAATGAGGTAATTGTTTTTACTTTTTACAATATCAGTTATTTCGAAATTAAATGGAGTAAACCCTCCAATATGGGAGCCCATTTTTGTTCCATTTAAATATACATCTGCTCTGTAGTTAACCCCACCAAACCAAATAAAAACTCTATTGCCTTCTTCTGATTTTTTATAATCAAAAGATTTTTTATACCAGATAGTGCCTTCATAATAAAGCAACATACTGTCTTGCGAATTCCAGTCGCCAGGCACATTAAGTTTTGCGCTTTTATCAAAGGAGTATTCTATTCTATCGGTATCAGAATTTGCCTTTGCATCATTAAAAAAAGCAGCTCTATTTCTGCTCCTTTGATGGGTTTGATCGTAGGGCTTATACCGATAATCATAATAGCCTGTTTCGTATCGGTCAATTATATAATTCCATTCGCCATTTAAAGATGTGTTTTCTCTGTTGGACGAATTAATTAATACATTTTGAGCTATTAAACCTTGTGGTAAAACAATACAGAAAAATAGCATTGCATAGAGTATATGTTTATTCATAGTTTTTTAATTATCCAAGATTTGTATCTGGCCATCGCATTTATTAAAGACTTATTTAACAGACATTAATTCGGCATAATGCTTGCCCATTATACGTAACCCAACATTATTAAAATGTACATCATCTCCCATATCATCTAAATCGGAAGTCTTAATCATTTCAATGGTATTATTATCTTTACTATACTTTTCAAGTATTTTATTAAATGCTTTCCAATCGGGTCTTTCAACTCCAAAGTATCCCAATTCACCTATTACAATAGGCATATTTTCGTCATCACATTCTTTCCTAATTTTAGTAAACAATGAATCTAATTTATGAGGGTAGGCAGCAAACCTTTCAGGCCTTGCATCCGTTTCTCCTTGATGCCAAATCACACCTTTTATAGTTCCAATTTCTTTTGCTTTGGCTATCATTTTTGATAGGTTACTCCATAAATGCATAGTTCTAAATTCCGTATCATCTAACCAATGATTAACACTACTACCACCAACTGCTGTTGAAATTACAGCTACTGTAACATCTTTGGGTACTTTATTTAACATGGCCATTCCAAAGCTATGGCCACAATCTAATTTATTATACCAAGGAAAATTTAAGTTTATTGGTTCTTTCAACTTTACCCACTCTCCATTCGTATTAATTGTGATTAGGCGTGGGTGAGCAATCGTATCTTGTGGCATAACTTGCCCGTTACCTTCCATATTAGATTGGCCTGCCATTAAATAAACCCACACTTTATCTTTGGGTGGCATTACTTTTACTTTTTCAACTACTTTGGGGTAGTATTTAGATCTATTTTCTTTGAAGTAACGAACATAATCTACTTCTAACGTTTGAGGAAAAACGGATGATGCATCTGGATTTTTAGGTAAGTTTCCTCCAACGGCACAATTTATAATCATATAAAAAGGCTTTAAAAATGGATTGTCATTTTCTGGAAGATTTAAGTCTGAATACTTTCTATCTATATACTGAATATTATCAACAAAATATCGAATTCCTTGCTCGTCCCATTCGATGGAATACACATGAAAATCATCGCTAAAATTGCCGTTTTTTAACTCGTATTTATCCCCAATATAATTAACCCCTCCATTTTCAGCTTGATAAAACAAAGTGCCTCTTATTATATGTGGCATATGACCAACTTCTTCCATAATATCAATTTCGCCACAATAGGGCCAACCTTCGGCTACTCTATTTTGACCTAATAACCACAAGGCTGGCCATAAACCACGTGTTTCGGGTAATTTTGCCCTAATATCTATTCTGCCAAATTTAAAATTTACTTTATTACTGGTTATAATTCTAGAGGCTGACCAATATCCTTCTTGCTCATGATCCTTTTTAGCTGTAATAATTAATTTGCCATCTTTTACAGTAGTGTTTTCTTTACGATACCAAACTTTTTCATTGTTTCCCCAACCACATAAATCTGGGCAACCGTTTTCTAGTTCGTGCGACCAGCTATTATCATCTAGTTTATCTCCATTAAACTCATCTTGCCACACTAAATAGTAATCGCTGTATTCTAAAGGTGATGTGAACGCACTGTCTATTCTGGTAATCCCTTTTCTTTGATCCAATATTTTACCCAAAATGTCTTTATTCCACACTTCTTCAAATAGCAATTTATGAGCTTCATCATTCATGTGAACACCATCTCCACTGTCAAATTTTGGTAAAATTGTTCCATCCCAATGTGCAAATCCTTTCCAAAAATCTAAGGTGTTTCTACCATAGCGTACTTCGGTAGAATCTTTCATTATTTGCTGTATATGCCTTTTTTCTTCAGTCATATTTCTACCCTGTGTAGTGCTAATCCAATAAGGCACATTTTGGTTGTCTAGCGCATTAGTAATTTTTGTGTAATTATCTAATTGTTCCTTTATAGAAAAACCCAAATTAACATCGTTACTAGGCAAATTTATTAAAACAGCATCGGGTTTAAATGATA
>CAZQWZ010000234.1:0-4150 GCA_964596935.1 uncultured Roseivirgaceae bacterium | reverse complement strand
CGTTTGATATGAATGAGTTTCATGCTAACCCAACCAATTTTGAAGGTGATTTTTTGAAGTACACCAAGGTAGCTGACTTATTAATAGCAGGTGCTTTTTGGGATCCAAGCGCTCCAGTATTATTTACAAGAAAGGAGGCTACTAAATCTGATTTTAAAATTAAAGTTATAGCTGATATTACTTGTGATATCGAAGGCTCAATTCCATCTACATTAAGGCCAAGTACAATTGCAGACCCTATTTATGATTATTCTGCTTTAGATGGAAAAGAGGAAACTGCGTTTTCAAATGAGAGCAATATTACAGTTATGGCGGTTGATAATTTACCTTGTGAACTACCAGTAAATGCTTCAAACGATTTTGGTAGGCAGTTGATTGATAATGTGCTACCACACCTGTTTACAGGAGATAAAGAAGAAGTTATTAAACGAGCTACTATAACTGAAAAAGGGCAACTAACAGAAAAGTATTCGTACCTCAAAAATTATTTAGAAGGCAAGTAGTAACCTCTCATCTAACTAGAATTTTTAGTTTTCAAAATAGATAATTACGATTGGAATATACACCAATAGCTCCGTGCTTTAGCTCGGAGGTTATAAAAAATTAGCCATTAAATAAATATTTTTAAAAAGGCTAGGCTTAGCCCAGAGATTATCGGGTCTTACGCCCGATAATGACGATGACTTTTGGTTTTAGTTATATGAAATGGTTAGTAGGTAAGTTTAAGTACCTAAAAGGGCGATCTTCTTTTACTGAAGATCGCCCTTTTAGTATATGATTAATTTGAGAACTATCCGTTCATCGAAACTAAAAATTCAGCATTATTTCGAGTACCTTTCATTTTTTGAAGCAAGAACTCCATAGACTCTACAGAGTTCATATCCGACATAAACTTTCTAAGAATCCAAATCCTTTGAAGTTCTTCTTTATCCATTAATAAATCTTCTCTTCTCGTGCCCGAGGCCGGAACATCAATAGCAGGATACACACGTTTGTTGGCAAGTTTACGATCAAGAACCAATTCCCAGTTGCCTGTTCCTTTAAACTCTTCAAAAATAACTTCATCCATTTTAGAACCCGTATCAATTAAGGCGGTTGCCAAAATAGTTAACGAGCCTCCATTTTCAACATTACGTGCTGCACCAAAGAAACGTTTAGGCTTATGCAATGCATTTGCATCTACACCACCCGAAAGAATTTTGCCAGATGAAGGAACAGTTGTGTTATGTGCCCTCGCCAAACGAGTTAACGAATCAAGTAGAATAACTACATCGTGGCCACATTCAACCATACGTTTTGCTTTTTCAAGCACAATGTTGGCAACTTTTACATGTCTATCAGCTTGCTCATCAAATGTAGAAGAAACAACTTCAGCTTTTACGCTTCGAGCCATATCAGTAACTTCTTCAGGTCGTTCGTCTATTAATAAAATAATTAGATAAACTTCAGGATGATTTTCGGCAATTGCATTAGCAATTTCTTTTAAAAGAACGGTTTTGCCAGTTTTGGGCTGTGCAACTATCATTCCCCTTTGACCTTTACCAATAGGCGCAAATAAGTCCATTACACGAGTAGAGTATCTATCAGCCTTCGAGGTTAAGTTTAATTTTTCGTCTGGGAATAATGGCGTTAAAAATTGGAATGGAATCCTATCTCTAATTTCTTCTGTAGTTCGGCCATTTACTAAACTAACTTTAATAAGTGCAAAATATTTTTCACCTTCTTTAGGAGGGCGAATTTGACCTTTAACGGTATCGCCCGTTTTTAGTCCAAAAAGCTTAATTTGCGATGGAGAAACATAAATATCATCTGGACTAGCCAAATAGTTATAATCTGATGAGCGCAAGAAACCGTATCCATCTTGCATCATTTCCAATACACCTTCATTTTCTATTAAACCTTCAAACTCCCTTATGGTAGCAAGATTCTTTTTCTTTTCTATAAAACGTTCGTTTCTAACAGGTGCTGGTTTTTCAGAAGGTCTATCTTCTTTGGTGCCTGCATTGGCAGGTCTATCTGGTCTAGTAGGTTTCCTGTTTTCTCTTTGAGTTCTTACTTCAGAGTTATCTTTTTTTCTGTTATCCTTTTTGTCGTCTTTCTTCTCTTCTTTTTTAAACCTATTTTCAGGCTTTTTGTCTGATTCAGGTTTTGCAACAGGCTTATTTGCAACAGGTTTAGAAGTAGGTTTTTCTTCAAGGTCAAATGATTTTAATAAATCATCTGTTTTGTTTTCTTTTTTATCTTTAGCCTGTGCAGGTTTATTTTCTCTCTTGGGGTTGGCTCTATGAGGGCGATTTTCCCGTTTTGGTTCAATTTTTTTAGCCTCAATCTCAACCTTATCCTTTGGTTTAGTTGGCAAATCCTTTTCAGGGGTAATCGCTTGCTTATCAAGAATTTTATAGATAAGCTCTTTTTTTGGCAATTTTTTAAAGTTAGTTACCTCTAACTTTTCTGCAAGCTCCTTTAATTCAGAAAGGAGGAGCACATTTAATTCTTCTAATGTGTACATAAATTTTTGTAAAGATTGTTCTGAGAATAGAACAGTTAGTCAATATAAGATCTATAAAGTGTATTTTTTGATCGAGTTATTTTCAATGGAATCGCAAAAACGAATTTGAATGAACAGTTTCCAGATGTGGTTTTGTTCGTTATTGGTTATGCAAGTATAGCCTATTGGTTTAATATTTTCAAAGATTAACAAGCTAATTGTACAAAATCAACATTAATGCACAAGTTATGTAGCTTTTATTGTGGCTTATTGCCTTATTTTGCAGCTTAAATACTGCAGTATATATGTTACAGATTGCTCAAATCCAAGAAAATAAAGAAGCTGTTATCAGCGGATTGATAAGAAGAAATTTTAAAAATGCTGAAAAGGCCATCAATTCTTTGTTGGTGTTGGATGAAAAAAGAAAAGCTGTTCAGCAAAGCAACGATGCTTCATTGGCAGAGGCTAATCAATTATCGAAACAAATTGGCCAGTTAATGGCACAAGGTAAAAGAGAAGAAGCGGAAGAAGTAAAAAAGAAAACAGCTGCTTTTAAAACAGAAAGCAAAAAACTGGGAGAAGAGCTGAAAGGGCTTGAAGAAGAGATAAAGCAATTGCTTTATACAATTCCTAATGTACCCAACCCAATAGTGCCTGCCGGCAACAGTGATGAAGACAATAAAGTGCTAAGCACCCACGGTGAAATTCCTGTTCTTTACGATGGCGCAAAGCCACATTGGGATTTAATTGAAAAATACGATATCATAGATTTTGAATTAGGCAATAAAATTACAGGTGCAGGATTCCCTGTGTATAAAGGAAAGGGCGCAAAACTTCAACGTGCCTTGGTTAATTTCTTCTTAGACGAAGCCACAAATGCGGGTTATAACGAAGTACAGCCACCCATTTTAATAAATCAAGCATCGGGAATTGCGACAGGCCAACTGCCTGATAAAGAAGGGCAAATGTACCATGCCACTGAAGATGACTACTATTTGATACCTACTGCCGAAGTGCCAATTACAAATATGTATCGGGGCGATATTTTAAAAGAAGAAGAGCTTCCTAAAAAACATGCGGGTTTTACACCTTGTTTTAGAAGAGAGGCTGGTTCTTGGGGGGCACATGTTCGTGGGTTAAACCGTTTACATCAATTTGATAAAGTTGAAATAGTTCAAATTCAACATCCCGATAAATCGTATGAAGCGCTAGATGATATGAGTAAATACATACAATCATTGCTTAAAAAACTAGAATTACCTTACCGAGTGCTGTTGCTTTGTGGAGGTGATTTAGGCTTTACATCGGCTATTACTTACGATATGGAAGTGTTTTCTGCTGGGCAAAAAAAATGGTTAGAAGTTAGTTCTGTAAGTAATTTTGAAACTTACCAAGCAAATAGGTTAAAATTACGTTTTAAAGGAGCTGACAAGAAAACACAATTATTACATACGTTAAATGGCAGTGCTTTAGCCTTACCACGTATTGTGGCTGCCCTTTTAGAAAACAACCAAACGGCCGAAGGCATTAAAATCCCTAAAGTATTGGTGCCTTATTGTGGGTTTGATATGATAAACTAGATATCAGATAGTGGTCATTCTGAGAGCGGAATTTAAAAAAAATCAGCGTAGGGAAATGACATTTTTTAGTATCGTCATTGCG
>CAZQWZ010000233.1:0-4154 GCA_964596935.1 uncultured Roseivirgaceae bacterium | reverse complement strand
TTTTCGTGCGAAGCATCAAAATGGATTTCGAATTTTTTCCAATCCACATCATGAACAATATCTTTTTTAATAGTTTTAATTAGTTTATTAATTTCCCTTTGTGCTTCTTTTACCTTCATTCTTTTTGAAACCTCCTCTAGTTTTTCGCTTACATTGGTTAAAAAATCATTATTATGTATAATATGTAAAGTAGAAGCGGCAAGTTCTTTGTTTTTGTGAAGCATTTCTGATTCAAGCTTCTCATTTTTGAGATTAATTAACTCTTCTTCTGTTTGTTTCGACATTTCAGCATATTCTTCTTCTTTTACTTTTAACGTTTTTTCTTGTGCTTCTAAAAGTGAATCTTTCTCTTTTTCAAATTTTGTGCTTGTAAGAAGGTAGGTAATATAAAACAATAGAAGAATAGCAAAAATATACCCAACAACTGCGTATATGCTTCTATACCAAGGAGGAGCAATGCTAAAAGAATATGCAACAATAGAGCTTTCGATACCATTTAAGTTTTTAGCTTTTACTTTAAATAAATAATCTCCTTCTGGTAAATTAGTGTATTCTTTTTCTTTTGAATAATTCCATTGCGACCAATCCACTTCAAACCCTTCTAAAAAATACTTGTATTGTAGCTTATCAGCATCTTGATAGTGAATGGCCGAATATGAAAACTTGAGTGAGTTATTTTTGTAATCTAACGTAGGCTTATCTGTTCCTAACTGGGGGGCATTCCCATGATAAATAATGGAATCTTTACCCATTTTTAATGCACTAACCTCTCTAATAATTGCTTTGTATGCTAAATTAGTAGTTTGATTTTTTTTAGAAGAATGATACAGGATAAAACCTTCGTCAGTGCCAAACAATATATAATTTTCTAAAAAGGGATTAATATGTTCAAAGCCAGGAATTAACTTTCCTTTTAGTTTTCCGAACAAACTGGTGTTGTTAACATAGCTCCCATCATTTTGTTGAACTAATAACCCCACTTCATTATCTACTACATTCCAAATGTTACCTTTTTTATCTTCTATTAATTTTGTGGTATGCTTAGTAGAGTCAAAAATAGCATTCCATTTTCTATGCGATTTAAATCGATCTTCTAACCAATCATACTCATAGATGCCTGTTTCTCCAGTAAAAATTATTTCTCCTTCTATTTTAACCACATTATTAAACACTTTTGAGGGCAGCCCATGTTCAGCAGTATATAATTTTGTGTCAATTACACTATTTAAAGATTGGTTAAGTTTTATTTTATAAATTCCCTTATAGCCATGAGCCATCCAAATTACCCCAGTACTATCTTGCTCAATTATTCTTGAAGATTCGTCAAAGCCTTCAATCTCATTTTTTAAAATCCATTCATTGGTAGAGGTGTTTTTTTCAAAAACATTAAACCCCTTATAGTGCCCTTCTAAAACCATGTTTGGTGCATTTTTAAGAGGATTAAATTTCCATCCACCCAAAGTATTCGATATTCTTATCGCCTTATGGTCTTGTATTACTGATGTGCCAAAATGTTGGCCAAGAAACAAGGTCTCATCTACTTCAGAAATATTCCAAGTTTGCCCATTACCCCCAATCAAAGGTTTAAATTTTGATGAGTTTATAGCTTTATCGTAAGTTAAATCAGCATAAAAAGAAGCAATATTTGTTCCTAGGTATAATGTTTCGCTTTTATAGAAAGAGGTAAATCCAGCCCCCAAAATGCCAACCTGTTCATTAATCAGTGTAAATGGTGAATTTATCTCTATATAAGAAATCCCATTATTTGTTCCAGCCCATAAGTTTCCAGCAATGTCCTCAAATAAGTGATTTATAGATCGATTATTTAGTCCTCTTCCTTTAGTAAGGTGTTGAACAATACTGCCTGCTGGATTTATCAAAACAATTCCATTATTAGATGTACCTATAGCATAGCTTCCATTAGTTAATTTAATGCCACAATAAGGGGTGTTTTGAGATAAAAATTCATTGGCAGGAATATCCCATACTACTATTCCTTTTTCAGTGTATTTAAAAAGTCCTAAAGAATAAGTTACAATAATAATATCTCCTTCTTCTGTTGGTATTAATGTAGCTATTTCTGATGCATTAAATTTATCAAAATAAGCTACTTGTTTTAGAGAATCATTTATTATTTTTTTTAGCCCTAAATCTGAGTCCATTACCATGGCTTCGTCATAGATTGGCATCAGAAATCCAAATAGTTTTTGTGGTAAAAGTACTTGGATGTTATTATTAGAAAATTTAAAAATATATCGAAATGTGTTAAAAAAAATACCGTTTGAAGTAATAACAACCCTCCATACGTCTTCAAAATTTTGATATGCTTTTGGGATTTTATCAATCAAAGATTGGTAAGCTAATTTGCCAGTTTTATCAACACTAAAAAATCCGAATTCACCTTGGCCTCCTACATAAATATTGCCATTGGCAGCTATTGCAACAGACCGAATAAAGGTTTTATTAGGCAAGGCATAATTTCTCCAAGTAGAACCATCAAACTCCAGCAAGCCTTCACTGTTTCCAAAGTACATTATTCCTCTACTATCTTGTGTAATAGAAAAATTAGATGACCCTGCCTTATAGGCTGTTTTGTTATAGTGAGTACTAAATGGGATGCCTAAATTTATATCTTGTGCTTTTGCAGCAATAGCACCTATAATTTCTAAAAACCCATATCCAATTAGTATAATTAATATGTTGATAAAATGATTTGATAGTTTCTTTATCATAATAGTTTTGTAAACAAGTATTGAAGTATATATGATGAAGGTAATAAAATTAACTGATGTAGTTATGATGTATCAATTGAAAAGGCAAATATTGAAGTAAATATATTAATTAGTAGTTGAATTTGACTTAGCATTTGCATAGGGCAATAAAACTGAAAAATAACACAAAAAATTATACTACAGATAGCATGAGAAACGCATCAATTTGGATAACAATTATAATTATAGGGTTGATTAGTTCGTGTGTTAAAAAAGCACATAACGAAAAAATTCAAACATTAGAAAATAGAATTGATTCGGTATTCTCCCTTATGACCCTTGCTGAAAAAGTAGGCCAACTAAACCAGTATTCTGTTGGCCCACATATAACTGGGCCTGGCAAAAAAGATGGAAACAACAAAATTAGATATGATAGGTTGATGAACGGGCAGGTAGGTTCGGTACTTAATGTAAAGGGTGCGGAAGAAACCAAAAGAGTTCAAAAAATGGTAGTTGAAAATTCTAGGTTGGGCATCCCTCTTTTATTCTCGTTTGATGTAATACATGGATATAAAACAATTATGCCAATACCTTTAGGCGAAAGTGCCTCGTGGGATTTAGCCGCAATTGAGCTATCAGCTAAAATTGCTGCTACAGAAGCAGCTGCGGCTGGGCTACACTGGACCTTCGCCCCTATGGTTGACATTGCGCGTGACCCACGTTGGGGGAGAGTAATGGAAGGTGCAGGAGAAGATACATACCTGGGTTCACAAATAGCAAAGGCTCGTGTAATGGGTTTTCAAGGACAAAATTTAGATAATGTGAACACATTGGCTGCTTGTGCAAAACATTTTGCAGGCTATGGGTTTGCCGAGGGAGGGCGTGATTATAACAGTGTTAGTGTAGGGAAATATGAGCTATTAAATACTATCCTTCCCCCATTTAAAACCGCTTCAGATGCAGGAGTTGCTACTTTTATGAATGCATTTAACGACCTTGATGGAATACCTGCGTCTGCTAACAGTTATTTGCTAAGAGATAAGCTTAAAGGAGAATGGGGCTTTAAAGGGGTTGTTGTTTCTGATTGGAACTCGATTGGCGAAATGGTTGCACATGGTACGGTTGCCAATACTAAGGAAGCCGCATTGCAAGCAATTACTGCTGGTACCGATATGGATATGGAAGCAGATGCCTATATCAGTTATTTAGAAGACTTAGTAAATGAAGGGTTAGTAAATGAAGACCTAATTGATGACGCTGTTAAAAGAGTATTGAAGCTAAAGTTTGAGCTAGGTTTATTTGATAACCCCTATAAATACAGTGATGCAGAAAGAGAAAAACGTGTAATATATAGCAAAGAACACTTGGGAATCTCTCGTAAAATAGCTCAAAAATCTATCGTGTTATTAAAAAATGAAGAGGAACTTCTTCCCATTAAAACCC
>CAZQWZ010000232.1:0-4160 GCA_964596935.1 uncultured Roseivirgaceae bacterium | reverse complement strand
GCTACTCGTATTTTAATAAAACGGAAATGTTTTTGCTGCTTAAAGCCATTAAAGGGCAGGAGTAATTTTTAGGTTATAGCAGAGAGGTATAAAAAAAAGCCACCATCTCATATTCAGATGGTGGCCTTTTAATAAATAAGTTAGGGTTACCCATTTAAGTCCCGAATAGACCAATAAATAAGTCATTCTGAATTTATTTCAGAATCTGGTAACAGGTATCCTTAGATCCTGAAATAAATTCAGGATGACCATATATTTGATCTTATTTAATTCAAATATATTCTCTATCCTTTAAATGGGTAATCCTAAAAGAAGTTAACTACTTAGATTCCACATAAATCGTGTTTTCATAACCAAAAAGTTCGTCTAAACTAAGTTCTTTTACTTCACCATATTTAGCGAGCTCCTCGAAATCAATTTTGTCTCGAGAGCCTACTAATACGGTTACGTATTCTTTATTTTTGACATATTTCTCTTGAAAATCCTTTAAATCTTCAAAGCTCATGGTGCTTACTTGTTCATAGGCATCTTTTCTAACATCATAATCAAGGCCTTTGTCTTGGGCATTAATATAGTTCCAAATTACGCTTGATTTAGTAATTCGCTCACTTTCAATTTTGTTTAGAATAGCCTCTTTTGCAATTTCAAAAGATCCTTCAGATTCTGGCATATTATTAAGAAGCTCCATCATAGCATCCATCGCTTCTCCTTGTTTATCGGCTTGTGTGCCAATATATGCAAATAAATAGTCTGATTTTCCTTTTTTACTGCCTTGAGAATAGCTTGAAAAAACAGAGTAAGCCAACCCTTGTGCTTCTCTAATTTCCTGAAATACTATGCTGTTCATACCTCCACCAAAATATTGGTTAAAAAGTGTAGTTGCAGGTACTAGCTTAACATCAAAGTTTTCTCCTTTTGATTGAAAAACAATTTCGGTTTGAACCATATCATAATCTGCCCAATATACCAGTGGTTTATCCATTGCCAATTCTTCAAATTCCTTTAAAGTTGGGATAGGAGTAAATTCTGCAGGCACTTTATGATATTCAATTAAGAAAGATTCTAAATCTTGTGTATTTCTTGGGCCAAAATAAAGTACTCTGTGTGGGTACTTGGTTATGCCTTGAATAATACTAGTTAGTTCTTCAGCTTTTAACCCTTGTAGTTCATGGTTAGATAAAACATTAGTAAAAGGATTGTCTTCTCCATATTTAGCATAATTCCGTAAACCACTCCAAAGTATATTACTCTTACTCTTTTTTGCATCAGAGCGAGATTTTAGAGCTCTATCAATCATTTTATCTAATGCTTCTTGGTCTGGAGCAGGGTTAGCCAGTAATGATTCAAATAAAATAGCTGCCTTTTCCATATTTTCGTTTAAGCCAGATAGCATTACGTATGTACGCTCCGTTGATGCGAATACACTAAACTCGCAACCAATTTTATAAAACTCCTTCTGCAATTCTTCCGAATTAAACTTATCGTTGCCAATAAACTCAAGGTACTCAACTGCGATGCCTAATTTAGGGTCAGCATTTTTTCCGATATCTAGTAAATAAGTTAGATCAAACAGCTCATTTTCACTGTTTACTTTTGAAAGAACTTCCACATTATTTACCGTGATTGTATTTATATCCTTCGTAAAATCTAAGTACACAGGGGTTAATTTATTAACTTCTTTGGCTGCTATGGTCTTATGAAAATCAGATTTTACATCTCTGTTAAGAGGTACTTTTGTAATGCTTGGCTTATCAACTTTTAGCTTGTTTGGGTCATCTCCATTACGCTTATAAACGATAGCATAATTTTTGCCATATTTTTCATTTGCGAAAGCAACCAATTCTTCTTTGGTGATTAGCTCCATTTTATCAATTTTTTGGATGTAATCGGCCCAAGACATATCATTGGTAAATGCCATTACCATTGAATTGGCTCTAGCTCTGTTGCTTTCATAACTATTAATTTGAGATTTTTTAAAATCTGTAATTACGGCCTCTAACAGCCAATCTTCAAATTCTCCTTTTTTAAGTAATTCAATTTGTTCTAGTATTAAATCTCTAACTTCTTCCAAGGATTGGCCTTGTTTTGCATTGCCATATATAGTGTGAATGGAATAATCATTCATTTTATCGACATAAGAGCCTGCATCTAGCACTGTTTGCTTTTGTAGCAGATTTATGTCGATAAGGCCAGCTTTAGAATTATTAAGAATCATATCGCATAACTCCACTTTTATTATTTCATCAGAACTAGTGCCATCAAATCGAAATCCCATTTGTAAAAATTCTGCATCGGGTCCCAAAACTTCAACTATGCGTGGTTCAACTATTGGTTCTTCAATAACTTTTGTCCAAGTAGGTAATTCATTATTGGGCTTCCAACTTCCAAAGTTTTTATCAATCAGTTTGATTGTTTCAGTAAAATCAAGATCGCCACTCATACAAATAGCCACATTATTGGGCTTATAATACGTGTTAAAGTATTCTATAATTTTTGTAATGGAGGGGTTTTTTAAATGATCTATGGTGCCAATTACTGTTTGAGTACCATAAGGGTGTTTTGTGAACATAGCTTTGTATAAACTCTCATATACTTTCCATCCATCAGCATCTAACGATCTATTTTTTTCTTCATAAACAGCTTCTAGCTCTGTGTGAAATAGGCGGTTTACAATTTTTGAAAATCGAGAGCCTTCAATTTCTAAAAATCTTGCTATTTCATTCGAAGGAATATCTACTGTATAAACCGTTCTGTCTTCAGTAGTATATGCATTAAGACCTTTGCCTCCAATTAGCGACATCATTTTATCGTACTCATTAGGGATGGCAAGTTTGGCAGCTTCGTTTGAAAAGGCATCAATTTGAGCATAATATGCTTTACGCTCTTCATCACCTGTAAGAGTGGCGTAATGATTAAACATGGCTTCGATGCTATCTAGCATCACCGATTCTTTTTCAAAATCAAGTGTTCCAAACTTATCATTGCCTTTAAACATCATATGTTCTAAGTAATGCGCCAATCCCGTGTTGGTAGCAGGGTCATTTTTACCTCCTGCTTTTACAGGCATATACACTTGAATTCGAGGTGCATTTGCATAATAACTTAAATACACTTTAAGGTCATTGTCTAAGGTATAAATCCTAGTTTTCATAGGATCTCCTTCTACATATTCGTAGGAGTACCCACCTTCTTCGGCTGTTTTTGTTTGATAGGGTTCTTCTGGCGTGGTACAAGCCCAGAAAACAGAAATACTAATAAATAGAAATGCTAATCTTTTCATTGGTTGGTTGGTTTGTTAGTTTTATTAAATACCAATTACCAATATCGCTATAAAAAAATTAAATAAAAATAAGTATTAGATAAGTGGTAGTATTTACAGTTAATAAAAATGAATAATTACTAAAAATGATAATTAATGGTAAGCAATTGATCAAATGAAATTTGATTCACAAATTTTACACTAAAATTTGTTGATTTTCTATCTTCTAGGTTGATCGATGTGCCATTTTGAGTTTCTCTAATAATTGTAGAAGCATTAAAATAACCTAGATTAAGTGATAATGAGAACTTCTTGGAAACAAAGTAATATATACCCACTCCTGCAGATAAACCTACCCGGCTTTGTGTGTCTTCACTTGTTCTTTCAAAAGTGTTGCTCTTTGCTTCGTTAGTTGAATCAATAAAATTGTAATTAATTCCTGAATTTAAAGAAGCACCAAATTTTTCGCTAAATGGCAAATATTTTTTAATTAAAATGCTAGTATATAGTGTTTTATATTCGTTTAGATTTTCTCTAAAAGAGCCATCAGAATAGTTAATATTACTTGTGTTAATACTTGTGTTATATCCTAACCTAATTCCTATGGCTAAATTATTCTTAATAAATCTGGCATATTCAGTTGAAAACCCGTAAGAATTGCTTTCAGAAACTGAATTTCCACCATCTTGGATCGATTCATTTTCAGAATGGCCAATATTAAAACTGGCAGTAAGCATATTGCTGCCTTTAGCAAAGTACTCTTGAGAGTAAGAATTTGAAAAAAATGAGGTAAGCAATAGAGTTGTAAAAAAGAACTTTTTCATAAATGTATTTTTTAGATTTGATAGATAAATTATTAATCAATTATGATGCCATTTATCTACTACATTATTAATAAAAA
>CAZQWZ010000231.1:0-4165 GCA_964596935.1 uncultured Roseivirgaceae bacterium | reverse complement strand
AAAAAGCAGAACAAAAAAAATGTTTTATTCTCACGATGAATAATGCGGGTTAAGTAAACTAGGCTTAGAAAAAATTACAATTCCTTTCATAAACCTGTTGCCCACCATGCCAAGGATATTGCCATCAGTACCCTCTCCCGTTTCAAAATCTTTATTAAATGCATTGGGGTAAATTAGCACCTCGTTTACATTGGGGTAATTAAAAGTTGGAAACGAAAACGTTGGAATAATAGCACTTGCGGCCACCAGAACTTTTAATGTGTCATCCACTTCCGTACAACTCCCGTAATTCGCTTAGCATTTATAAATCGCTGCACACGAATTTCGAACATCGTTTGCCCTACAGGGTCTAGCTTTTTATAAAATAGCACTCGTTTTTCAAGTATTTTAGTCCAAGCATCTGGAAATGAGCTTGCAATTGGCTTTACTTTACGTTTGAAATAAAAAACAACAAACCCAAAGGCAATAAGTGCAAAAAAATATTACTCCGTACATAAATTATAATTAGATATTATAAGCTAGTGGCAAGATATGTTATAAAAAAGGCAAAAATTACGTTACTTTGATAAAAGGAAAAAAACAAACATTTTGAAGAGAAGAGAGATATTGCAAAAGTTGGCTTATACAGTACCTGCAGGAATGATTTTTCCTTCTCTGCTTAGTTCTTGTGCTCCCAAGGACCCTCCACTAAAACCTGTTTACGAAGGCAGTGTAATTGTAATTGGTGCAGGAGCTGCGGGCCTTCAAGCTGCTCAACTAATTAAAAATCAAAATGTTGATGTTAAAATTTTAGAGGCATCTGGTTTATTCGGTGGCCGTGTAAAAATTAATAGCGATTTTTTTGATTTTCCTTTAGAGCAAGGAGCCGATTATATCTATGGCGATTCGAATGCATGGTATGATGGCATTAAAAATACGGGAATTTCAATTGTCGAAATTCCACAGAATCCAGCTTTTGTAATGGATGGTATTCCTAAACTTGACAGTGAACTCTCATTCGATATTGATTATCAAAATGCCCAAAGCTACATAGCAAACCTTAAAAATTACAACGGCCCTGATTTAACCTTACAAAATGCACTTGTGAGTGCACAAATCGCTGAACGAGCTCATCATGTAGTTGAAGGGCAAGTAGCAACGCCTCAAGGTGCAACCTATAATAATATTAGTGTTAAAGGGATTTCTTCAAATATTAAAAAATGGGATGGAGGAGAAGGCAAACACTTTAGCGAGAATCAATCTCTGATTCAAGTGATGAGTGCTATGTATAATGATGTATTATCATTAGTTAAATTTAATACGCCAATTACCACTATCGACTACTCCGACCCAAATAAAATAGTACTAACAGATAGTAATGGTGGAACACACGAATGCACACGAGTAATTGTTACGGTTCCATTGTCCATATTAAAATCTGGCGTCATCACATTTAGTCCACAGTTACCTTTAGAAAACACTTCTGCTTGGAACAGAATTGGCATGGCAGGAGGGATTAAAGTGACATTAAGCTTTTTCTCTAATTTTTGGAATAAAGAAGTAACATCTATCTATACCCAAGGATATGCTCGAGAATATTATGCTCCGGGAGTAGGCAGAAGCAACTCTAACAGAGTATTAACAGCCACTATTATGGGCGATCAAGCAGAAGCATTGGTGGGCAAAAGTGATGAAGAAATAACAGCACTTCTCTTGGCCGATTTAGATGCAATCTATCCTGCTCAAGGTGGGCAAGCAAGCCATAATTTTGATGCGCCTAATAGCTATGTATTCGATTGGAGCAAACAAGAATATATAAAAGGGGCTACTTCATACCCATTGGTAAGTGGCGATGATGCGGCTATTTCAATGGCAACACCCGTACAAAATAGAATTTTTTGGGCAGGCGAGGCAACCGCCCATAATGGAAACTCTGCAACGGTACAAGGAGCTATTGAGTCGTCTAACAGAGCCGCCTTTGAATTATTTGATGTAATTCTTGACTTATAATTTATGGATTTAGATTTATTTTTTACACCAGTAGATGAAAGCATTACTGATGATATAACTTCGGTTAGTTCGTTTTATAAAGGCATAAATACGAATAAAGGAAAACTACCAAAATTAGAAGGTCATACGATTGCATTAATTGGGATTAACTCATACCAAAATAATGGCACTAATAATGGCATTGCTGATGGGGCAGATATTATAAGAGAAAAACTCTACCACTTAAAAAGAGGAGAAGGTGCCCACAATATTATTGATTTAGGCAACCTAAACCCAGGCGTAGATTTAGAAGAAACGTACGGAAGACTAAAAGAGGTTTGTGAATATTTGATCCAAAAATCTATCTTGCCATTAATTATTGGTGGAGCTCATAATTTAGATTACGGACAATTTATGGCCTACGAAGGACTAGAAAAGTTAATTACGGTTTTAAATGTAGATGCTTTTTTAGATATGGAAGATTCAGAATACCCTGAAAAAACGCATGTTCACAAAATGTTGGTGCACGAACCAAACTACTTGTTTCATTACAGCCATTTAGCTTATCAATCTTATTTAATTGAAAAAACATCTATCAATGTTTTAGAGAGGCTCTATTTCGAAACGTATAGAGTTGGACATTTAAGAGGTTTATTGCAAGATATGGAACCCATTATCCGTGAGGCGGATATGCTTAGTTTTGATATTTCGGCTATTCGATCTTCGGATGCACCTGGAAGCACTCATGCACAGCCTTTTGGATTAACAGGTGAAGAAGCCTGCCAAATTTGCTGGTATGCTGGCCAAAATGAAAAACTTAGCTCGGCAGGGTTTTACGAATACAACCCATCGTTAGATGATAGCACACACAAAACAGCTTCGGTAATTGCCACAATGATATGGTATTTTTTAGAAGGAGTAAATCATCGAAAAGGAGAATCATCTAACAACACGGATAACTACCTTAAGTATGTGGTTGAAATGCATGGAGGCTCCCCTGCTAGCATTGTTTTTTATAAAAGCAATGTAAGCGAACGGTGGTGGATGGAAATTCCGTTGGAAGACAACGTGTTAGATACATTCGGAAGAAATAGCCTAGCTCCTTGTAGTTATTCTGATTACACCACCGCATCGAAAGGCGAAGTGCCCGATAGGTATGTAAGTATGCTCGCAAGGTTGAACTAATACAGGTAAGATTACGTTTAATCCAGCATTATGATTAGACTTTCTATTCCAACTTATTAAACTTTTCAGATGAAATACCTCTTATTCATTTTTACTTTATCGCTTTTAATAACCTCTTGCGCCCAAGAACCCACTGCCGAAAGCATATTAGCCAAAGCCATTGAAGCTCACGGGGGAAATAAAGTAACTAACTCTCAGGTTTCGTTTAATTTTAGAGATAAACATTATAAAGCCAACTATAAAGAAGGAAGTTATTCATTATCTCGCCATTTTTCAGATTCACTAGGCAATGCAATAATTGATAAGCTAACTAACTCCTCTTTCGAACGAGCCATTAACGATACGCTTGTTAATGTAACTAATAAATGGGCAACCAAATACTCCAGCTCTGTAAACTCTGTTTTCTATTTTTTTAGGCTACCTCATAATTTACAAGACCCTGCTACAATACTCACATATATTGGCAAAGGAAGCATTGAAGGCGTATCCTACTACAAAATAAAAGTAGCATTTTCAGAAGAAGGCGGAGGTGAAGACTTCGATGACCTATTTGTATATTGGTTTAATGCAGAAACATACACCCTTGACTATTTTGCCTATGAATATACCACCGATGGTGGGGGCAAACGATTTAGAAAAGCTTTTAATCAACGAAACGAGGATGGATGGCTTGTTAGTGATTATATCAATTATAAACCCAAAGACTTAAAAGTAAATATCGAGAAATACGATGCTTATTTTTCTGAAAGCGGTTTAATTAAGCTATCAGAAATTGCGAACAAAAATGTTAAGGTAACCTATAACTAGTATCATCAAGCTTCTATACAGTAAACCTGCAAGGTCTCTTACCATAGTGTAAAAAGACCTTGCAGGTTTTTTAGGTAAGATGCGCAATGAATTAGTAAGCTAATTATTTTGTAGAGCATATTATTTTTCTCATTTTACACATTCAAATGAGCAAGAATATAATTCTATGAAATCTACTGAAAGATTAGTATCACTCGATGCCTTT
>CAZQWZ010000230.1:0-4191 GCA_964596935.1 uncultured Roseivirgaceae bacterium | reverse complement strand
CCATCAAATTAATTTTGATGTAAATGTACTACTTATATCTTAACATATACTTAGGTCAAATAAAACTAATAAGTGTAACTTCTTCACCAGGCAATCCTTATCAGTATAGTTGGAGTGTAACTGGCAGTGTTGACCAAATAGGGAGTAGTAACGTCTCAAATACTCACATAGAAGCAGTAAGTACTGGTTGGGGTAATTTTAAGGTAAAATCAAGAAATACATGTGGCTATAGTGCTTATGGTGGTGGAAGTGTAAACGTTTCTAGAGGTGGCGGAGGTGGCCAAATGTTTAGTGTAATGCCTAACCCTTCTAGTAGTTATATTGATATTGAACTGCCTTTCAAGGAAGAACAAGGTAAAGGAGAGAAAGTGGAGGTATCTATCTTCAACGATAAGTCTGCCCCAGTTTACAGTAAAACTTATACTCAAAGCAGTTTTAAGATTAACACACAAACATTGCCCGAAGGGCTGTATTATTTACAGGTGGTTTATAAAGAAAACTTATACTCTCAACAAATTCTTATAAAACGATAAAGTAATGTAGGTTAAAGATGAACCCCGATTTCAAATGCAGTAAAATGAGAGTTGTTTTTTCTTTAAATGGCATAATTATGAGAAGCGCCAACCTTAGTTACTAGGAAAGTCAGAAATATATGTACGTTCGTAACATCAAACCATATGAGCAAAAGGCTGGGTAAACTCACATACCTAGCCTTTTTCTTTTGTAAGTAAGGCAGTCTTGCATTCGGACTCTTTATAAACACAAAATAGGCTCTACAACCGCACACATTTGCCATTCACACAAGCTGGGCACAGCCCCATGGCAAAAGAGTGCTTCAATTCTGCTAATCATTTAATTTGGGTTCAATCAAACAAAAAACGCCTCCCCTAAAAAACTATTAATAGGCTGCCTGTATTCCAAGTTAACAATCAAGCGCACAAAATAAAACTGCGGACTTAATCGCTTCGATTAACTTAATCTGCACCATCTAATTTTGCTATTTCATAGCTAGCCGCTTTACGGACTATTGAAACAGAAAGTTCAGTAGCTCAATAACGGACTTCTTAGGACACGTACAAGAAGTATAACGTGTTACAACATTAGCTAAAAAAGCATAGGGCATCAGTGGGTTATCAAATTTCAGTGGGTTTTTAAAAAGTCCGCCAAAAGTGTTACTTTTAAATTTGTTATGGCTCGGAGCTGTTCGTAAGTAATTAGTATTCTATTCCCTACGACTTTTTAGCCAGAGCGTTGGCAGTAATTTGAACACGAACAAAAATTAACAGTATTTGCAATTTAAGCATCACATACCCAAAGAACCTTTAAGGTCATTTGTTAAATCCATATTCTATTATAGTGGATATTGTGGCAAGAGTAAATATGAAATTATTCTACCAGATGGAGAACCACAATTAGTAATTACATTGGATGATAACATACGCAGAGTAAAAACTAATATTCACGACAATGCAAGTTGCATTGAATTAAAAAAATATTGGTTAAAAGGGATGTTTTCTAAGCCTGTAATGTTTGAAGCAGAACAAGATTCAACAGTATTATGCATTCAATTTGAAGCATTTGGTTTAAGTCGTTTGTTAGGTATTCCTGCTATTGAACATTTAGAATCATTTGTGCCATCCGATTTAATTTTTGGAAGCTCTATTAATACATTAAGAGAACAATTGTTTGAAACCAACAGCTTTAATGAAAAGATTGTTTTGGTAGAAAATTATTTGAAAAATAAATTCACCCCAACTACTCTTAAAGAAACATTCGTAGAAACTATTATCAAAAATCAAAAGTTCACTAATATGTCTTTGTCTAACTTGAAAGAAAACACAGGATATTCCCAAAAGCATATTATAAGTAAGTTTAAAGAGCAAATAGGGTTGACCCCTAAAAGCTATCAAAGACTTCTAACTATTAATGAATCCATTTTATTGCTATCTAAATTCGAACCTTCTAATTATGCTCATATAGCACACGATTGTGGGTTTTATGACCAATCACATTTTATTAAAAATTTTAAACTCATAACCGGAATAACACCTAAAAATTATCTTTCTGCAAAACAAGTTTATCCTCACGTATTAAACGTAGATTAAGAAGGTAAATTTTTTCCTATCATATGTCTTTACAACTTTAGACCTTTGTCTAAAATATTAAAAAAACCATATTATGGAAAAAATAGTGTATTACATAGCATCTTCTTTAGATGGTTATATAGCGGGAAAAAACGGAGACGTTAGCTCATTTTTATACCAAGGGAAAGGAGTTAAGAAGTATCAATCTGACTTGCAGAACTTTAAAACCGTTATTATGGGCAGAAAAACCTATGAGTTTGGTTATTCTTTTGGTCTTGAACCCGGACAGCCTGCTTATGTTGGAATGGAGAACTTTATTTTCTCAGATAATTTAAAGTTCGATAAACTTTCGCAAGATGTTCATATCAAAAAAATAGAAAAACAAGAGGTCATAAAAATCAAAGAAGAATCATCAACAGACATCTATCTTTGTGGAGGTGGAAAGTTAGCAGGATGGCTTTTAGAAAATCATTTAATTGACCAGTTAAAAATAAAGTTAAACCCGATTACTTTGGGCAATGGAACTCGATTATTTGACATAAACTCAAATAATTCAAAATGGGAATTAGTAGAACACGAAGTGTTTGAAGAAGGTATGATTATTTTAACCTACGATTTAATTAGTTAGGTTAAAAAAACTACTGCCAACAATGGCTATAGTTAATACGGGTTTTGGTGCTTAACTCAATGTGAAGTGCCTTGAACAAAGTCCGCAAAATTTTCAATTTTGCGTTAATATTTGAAAAGAAAAAATTAAAAATTTGGCTAAGTGCTTAATCGAAAGTTCAGTCCTTCGAAACCCCGTACTAACCATAGCCGAGACGTTATGGGCAATATAGCAGCTTGAAAGAGAGAAAATGGTAGCCACATTTTGGCATTTAATCGAAAAATCTCTTTAAAAGACTGATGAATTGACCATTACGGGAGAAAAATAATAGAAAAATAAATTAGTGGCGTATTGCAAGTGCTGAACACTCCTTAATAAAGTTAGGTGCGTAAAAATGTTAACATTTCAATAAAATGAAAAAAATATTAAGAACCAGTTTATTACTTCTTACAGGATTGCTTATTGCAACATCTTGTAATAACGAAGAATTAACTCCACAACAACCCGAACTGAATTTGGAAGAATATTCTCTTTTAAAAGAAGCCCTTGCTATCGATTTGAACCATATGGCAACTGAGTTCAGAAATACCCAAGGGGAGAGATTAAAAATAGCAATTGATATCGCTAAGAATTATTATGGTGCAAACTCTAGGCAGTTTGACTTTTTTATTCAATCAGCAGAATTAATTCTCCAAACTTCTTCAGGGAGAAATTCAAGTCAAATTCTAACTGATTTCCAACAAACAGAAGTCAATAAAATAGTTGCTGTAACTGAAAATTTGTCTAGCATTCCGGAATTTAAAGAATATTTAAATTCTGAGTTTGCTAGATATGCAAATAGTGATTTAAGCATTGAAGATAAAAATTTCATGCTCACATTCATTTCTTCCTTTGAAGTGAGTTTTGAATTTATCACTTTGAACCCAGATGTATTTCAAGGGGTTTCAAATGGTAGAGTTCAGGATTTTTGGGGTTGTGTTGCTGGAATTGCAGGAGCTGTTGCGACTGCAACGGCCGTTGCAGGAGCTATAATTACTCCACCACTATGGGTGCTGGGTGCTTCTGGTTGGTATTTGGTAGTTAGTGCTGGCGCTGCTAGTGCAGTTATAATTGCGGAACAGTGTTAGCGGGCTAATTATGTATAAGAAAATTACCCTTAACCGTGCATCCTTAATTTTCATCATTATCTTATCAGTTATATCTGGTATGGATATAATGCTGACAATAAATTCAATTGATGCAGATGAAAGCTACTACTCCTTTATCTTAACACTCTTCGTGTTTATTGCAATTATCATTGTGGTCATCAACGGCAATACCAAGAAGTATAATAGCCCATAACACGAGATAAAAATGAATGCGCCTGCCTTCTTCATCGAAACAGAGAAGTCAAACCGAAACATCTGAATTTTAGGAAAGAGTGGGCGCACTCATTTTATCAAGATCGTTGTACACCATAATAGATACTACTGGAGTATCTACTTAAAATGAAATTGTAGA
>CAZQWZ010000229.1:0-4269 GCA_964596935.1 uncultured Roseivirgaceae bacterium | reverse complement strand
TTGCCCAACATTAATTCAAACTTTATGTACAGAGTTGCAACAAACCTTTATTTTTGCCGTGAAACAACATAGAAACATATTTTTTAAAAAATAATAATGGATAAAATGAAAGTACTTATTTACTTGTTTCTTTTGCTTATTGCGAGTTCTAGCTTCGCTCAGACTAAATCGCATTATAATGTAAATAAATATAATGTGGTTAATGATGGCTACGACCCCATAAGTTATTTTATGGGAACCCCATTACTGGGTAAAAAGGAATTTAGCTATGATTATAACGGTGTTACTTATTGGTTTGCTACCAAAGACAATAGAGCAATGTTTATAAAAAGCCCAATTAAGTATGAGGCGCAGTATGGGGGTTGGTGTGCCTATGCTTTAGGGCTTAGACCAGAAAAAGTAAAGGTTGACCCTAAAACCTATAAAATTGCGGATGGAAAACTCTACCTCTTCTATAATTTTTACTTCACAAATACGCTTAAATCTTGGAATAAAGATGAAGGCACTTTAAAATCTAATGCTGATAAAAACTGGGAATTAGTGATGCAGTAAGTTTTTGAATAGAATTATTTTAAGACAATGGAACTCTTTTTAGGATTTGAAATGCTGTATTTGATATTAAATTAAACCTAATTAGGCAAAGCAATACTTTGTGTAATTTGTTAAAGCCGCAGAAGTTAAGAAAGTGTAACAACTTGCGTACTTCGATAATTTAGGCTAAAATTACCTAACCTAACACCAATAATAAATTAATGCAGTTATCTCAAGCTACATTTTCTATGCTAGATCAAGTTGAGTTTGTTATCGGCCAGATAAAAAATGAAGATTATACAAAACCTGTGGATGTATTTAATAATTCTACCATTGGTCAGCACTTTAGACACACCTTAGAGTTTTTTCAAATACTTATGGCGGGCTATGATAAAGGTTTAATAAGCTATGATAAGCGAAATCATGATAAAAGCATTGAAACCGATAGAAGTTTAGCACTTGAAATAATTAAAAAGATAAAAATTTTTATTGCCACGTGCGATATGCAAAAACCTTTGAAATTAGAGGTAAACTACGATTTGGGCAATAGCGAAGATGTTATTGTGGATTCAAATATGGCAAGAGAAGTATCGTATAATATTGAGCATGCCATACATCACATGGCAATTATTAAAATTGGTTTGCAAGCACTGTGCCCCTATGTTAAATTACCTGATGGTTTTGGCGTAGCCATTTCTACACTTCGTTTTCATAACGCCTAACACGGGCAACTACCTTGTTGATGTTGAAACTAACTAATTTTTGGACCAAATTAACCGCTTGGGAGTATTGGCCTATGTCAATTTTTTATATTCCCGTTTATATATATTGGTTTTGTTTAGGAGCTAAAGCGAGGTCTATTTTCTTTTTTACAGCGGTTAACCCAAGCATTAAAAATGGAGGAATGATAGCCGCTTCTAAAAAGAGCATTTTAGATTTAATTCCACAACAATATATTCCTAAAACAGCTCTTTTAATAGCCCCTGTTAATTTAAGCCAGATTGAAAATACACTGCAAAAATTAGCGTTAAATTACCCTATAATTTTAAAACCAGATTTAGGGGAAAGAGGCTGGAAAGTAGAAAAAATTGCTAATTATGAAGAAGTTAAAGGCTATTTGCAAGCATTTAATGCAGACTTGCAAATTCAGGAATATGTAGATTTACCTTTTGAGGCAGGCGTGTTTTATTATCGCTTTCCACATGAGGAAATGGGAACAGTTAGTTCCATTGTTGTAAAAGAGTTGCTTTTTGTTTTGGGTGATGGAGTATCAACATTAAAACAGTTGATATTAAAAAAGCCAAGGGCAAGAATCCAATATGAAAAACTCAAAGTTCTTTGGAGTAATGAGTTCACTACTATTCCTGCTAACGGTAAGCGAGTTGAGCTGCAACCCATCGGGAACCATAATAGAGGCACAGCCTTTTTAAATGGTAACCATCTAATAACTGAGCAATTAATTAAATCGTTTGATGCCATTAGTAAGCAAATTGATGGGTTTTATTATGGCAGATATGATGTAAGATGTAAAAGTGCAGAAGCTTTACAAAAAGGAGATGTAATGATTATGGAATTAAATGGAGCCGCTTCTGAGCCTGCACATATCTACCAATCAGGCTATCCAATTTTAAAAGCATATCAATCATTATTTCATCATTGGAAAGTTATGTACCGTATTAGTGTGGCAAATCACAAAAACGGAACGCCTTATACTTCTTTTAAAAAGGGTTGGCACTATTTAACCCATTCTGATCGAGTAGCCGAACAAGGGATTTAACAATTGTTCCTCGTCATTCAGAGAGCGGAATTTAAAAAAAATCAGCGTAGGGAAATGACATTTTTTAGTATCGTCATTGCGAATCCTATTATTAATTATAATGTTTCTAATAGTGTAAATGGGATGAAGCAATCTGTTCATTATTTAATAAAATTCTAATTTTTAGCAATAATTATATAGTGCTGATAATCAATTTATTACAAACTACGTCAATGGTAGGGCTATGCCCGAAGAGTCTCTAGTTGATTAAAAGATGGAAACTGAGTAACTTGAATCTAAAATGAAAGGAGGTTTTATCTATATTATAACTAATAAAGAAAACAAAGTGCTTTATACAGGAGTAACTTCTGATTTGGTTAGTCGAGTTATGCAGCATAATGATGAGCATTATCCACATAGTTTTACGGCTAAATACAATTGTAAAAAGTTAATCTATTTTGAAGTTTTAGATAATATTGAATCTGTAATTAAAAGAGAGAAGTATATAAAAGGCAAAAGCAGAGCATATAAACTTGAATTAATCACTTCTGAAAACCCAGACTTTAATGATTTATGGCGTCATATAAAAAATTGGTAATTAAACTTGATTTAGACTCTTCGGGCGAAGCCCTCTGAGTGACTTTCTTGATTTATACATCTAACACCAACTATCATTAACTTTGCCCCGTGAATCACCAACATTACATGCAACGAGCCCTTGAGCTTGCAAAAAACGGATTAGGTAACGTAAGTCCAAACCCTATGGTGGGCTGTGTAATTGTGTATAACGGTTTAGTAATTGGCGAAGGGTGGCATCAAAAGTTTGGAGAAGCTCACGCAGAAGTAAATGCTGTAAATTCGGTAGAGGATAAGGCACTTCTTAAAAAGGCTACGGTCTATGTTACGTTAGAGCCTTGTTCTTTCCACGGGAAAACCCCAGCTTGCTCCAGTCTTCTAATTCGTTCGAATGTTAAAAAAGTGATTATAGCTACACTTGATCCAAACCCCAAGGTATCTGGCAATGGGGTAAAAGCACTTGAAAGTGCTGGAATAGAAGTTGAATCTGGAATGTTAGAAGTTGAATCAATCGAATTAAACAAAAGGTTTTTTATCAACCAAAATTTGAATCGCCCATTTTTGATTCTTAAATGGGCGCAGACCAACGATGGGTTTATTGCTCGCAAAAATTTTGACTCTAAATGGATTAGCAATGAATTTTCGCGCCAACTGGTGCATCAATGGCGCGCTGAGGAAGATGCTATTTTGGTGGGCAAAAACACAGCTCAATATGATAACCCATCTTTAACGGTACGCGATTGGATAGGGGTTAACCCAATACGTGTGGTACTTGATAGAAACCTAGAACTAAGTACAGACCTTAATTTGTTTAATGGAGAAGTTAAAACTTTAGTTTACAACTGTAATGAGAGTAAAATCCACGAAAAATTTGAGCTAATCAAACTTACCGAAGACAATTTTATAACTCAAATATTAACTGATTTACACGAAAGAGAAATAGGGTCTTTAATTGTAGAAGGAGGGAGCAAAGTTTTAAGTGTTTTTATAAACCTAGGTTTATGGGATGAAGCAAGAGTTTTTACATCCCACCAAGAATTTGGAGAGGGTATTGAAGCTCCTCAAATAAATGAACGAATAGAGAAACAACAACAAATTGAAAGTGATACGCTTACTTTTTACCTAAACCCACAAACGAAAAAGCATTGGCAGAAGAATTAAATATATCAAACAATTTAACCAAAGAGCATAAATATGCAGAACTACTTCCGCAAATAGAAGCCTTAATTGCAGGCGAACCAGACCTGATTGCTAATATGGCTAACGTAGCTGCTGCTATAAAAACAGCTACCAACTATTTATGGGTGGGGTTTTATTTGATTAAGGAAGATGAGTTGGTGTTAGGCCCTTTTCAGGGGCCTATTGCTTGTACACGAATTAAAAAAGGAAAAGGCGTTTGCGGTACA
>CAZQWZ010000228.1:0-4278 GCA_964596935.1 uncultured Roseivirgaceae bacterium | reverse complement strand
ACTTCAAAAGGAGCTTTCACAACTATATTTCCCCAACGCAATTCAATATTTGCTTTAGTACCATCTTTGCTAATATCTGCAATACCAATGGTAAAGGTTTCGGTAAGTAAATTGGATTGGGATATACTTGCCTTGCAGCGAAGTACATCTTTCGCATCATTATACTGAGTTCCCCACGATAATTTACTATTAATTATAATCGTCCATTCTGAGGCACCCGGAATTGCATACAAACTATAAGTTCCGGCAGGCAAAACCTGTTCCGCCATTTTTATATCTTTCGAAAAAGTTATTTCTGTAGCTTGGTTAGCACCTGCTCGCCAAACTTTGCCATTTGTTATTAACGACTCTAGCGTTCTTCCTTTTAGCCCAGGTCGATGATACTCTATTTTCACTTCTGTAGTACCTACTACCTGAGTAAGAATAGATTTTGGACTTGGCTGTAATTTTTGAGCAAAGGCACTGGTAAAAACCAATGCCATTACTATTAAAAATACACTTAAATTCTTCATCTTATAACGATTTTAAGAAGTCTTCATTTTTTTTAACATAACCATAATCTCCTTTTTCGCTTGCTTTGGCTAGTTCTAATGACTGCTTTGCCGTTGCTTTAGCTCCTTTTTTATCGCCCATTTTAGCCTGTATTTTCGCTTTGGTGTGTATATTCCAAAATTGTTTTGGATTGTTTTCAAGATATAAATCTATCCATTTTAAAGCTTGTGCTAAATCCTTATCGTTATTAAAATAATAGTTGGCGGCTTGTATATAATTACGATTGTTTACTTTCGTTTTTGCCTCAATTTCGGCCATAATCGTTTCATCAAAATTAACCGAAATACCTACTTTTACCGAAGTATTAGCCCAAGCTAATTCAATAGCTGCGGTGGTGTTGTCCTCGCTAATATCAGCGATATTAAAGGTTAAATTTTCAACGGCTTCTGTAAGCTTGCTTGGTTTTACAGTAACTCTTAATTGCTCATCTTCCTCTTTATGAGCACTCATATTACCTCCAATGGCTTTGTCTTTATAAAAGATAACAGTCCAACTGTCTTTACCAGGAATTGTTAACAGCAAGTACTCACCAGCAGGTAAGTCTTTATTTTCTACTTTAATATCAGTGCTAGTGGTAATTATGGTGCCACTGTTAGCTCCAGAACGCCATGTTTTACCAAATGGCACTAGAAAATTATCGCCTTCGCCAAATATTTTCCGTCCCTTTACTTTTGGTCTTGAATATTCGACAGTAACATCTGTTAAGCCTACTTTGGCATAAACACTGCCCGCAGGGCTAGATGCAGGAGTGGTAATTTGAGCGTTTGCACCCAAATAAAATGTTGCTAGCATCGCTAGTAGATATACTTTTTTCATAATTGTTAGTTGTTTAGTAAGTCGGAAGTTTAAAGTTAAAAAGTCCGATCATTTAATTTAGTTTATTTTAAATTATTTTTTATAGTTTCAAAGATTGATGCTAGAAGTAGAGAGTTTGAAGTTTTTTTCTAATAATCTAACCTCTAGTATCTAATAATCTAACCTCTAATTTTCAAAATCCAGCAGCTAAATCATCCCCTCTCGGGTCGGCAGCTCCTTCGAGTTTTCCATTCATCATTACTTTAACTGCATCTACCCGTCCAATGTTTCCTCTCTCCAATAATTTATGTCCTTTATTTTCAAGATTTTTTATAATATCTTCATCAAGACCTCCTTTTTCATAAAATATTACATCCGGTAACCATTGGCTATGTGTGCGCTTTGCATTTACTGCTTCTTGCATTGTCATATCAAAATCAATCACATTAATGATAGATTGAAACACAGAAGTGATAATAGTAGCGCCTCCTGGAGATCCTGTTACAAGTAATAGCTTGTTCTCCTTTTCAACAATAGTAGGTGTCATAGAAGAAAGCATGCGCTTGCCAGGTGCGATAGCATTGGCTTCGCCACCTACCAAGCCAAACATATTGGGCACGCCAGGTTTTACACTAAAATCATCCATTTCATTATTTAAGAAAAAACCGGCTTTGCCAACTACTACTCTAGAGCCAAATGCCCCGTTTAAAGTTGTGGTTATGGCTACTGCATTACCTTCTGCATCTACAATAGAAAAATGTGTAGTTTGATCACTTTCTAAAAGAATATTTCCATTACTAATGCTATCTGATGGCGTAGCTTTATCAGGGTTAAAACTCTTCATTCGCGCTTTGTTATAATTAGCATTGGTGAGCTGCTTCATAGGAACATTATAAAAATCCATATCACCTAGGTATTCAGATCTATCAGCATAAACCCTTCTTTGAGCTTCTGTAAGTAGGTGTATATAACCAGCAGAATTATGGCCTAGTTTTTTTAGATCATATGATTCTACACTTTGAAGTAATTGAGCCAGCGCAATGCCTCCACTAGATGGAGGAGGCATCGTAATTATTTTGTTGCCATGGTAATTGCTAATAATGGGTGCTCTCCAGATAGAATGATAATTGTTTAAATCTTCTAGAGTTATAATGCCATTGCCTCTTTCCATTTCCTTAATTAAAAACTGAGCAGTTTCTCCTTCATAAAATCCTGCTCTGCCATTATCTCTAATTCGCACTAAAGTGCTTGCTAGCTCAAGGTGATAAATGGTATCACCTACATTCCAATTTCGGAGAAGATGTGTGGGTTCTATGGTATTAAGTTCTTTAAGCGATTCACTAATTCGGTTAAACCCATCGGCTTCTCGTTTAGTTACAGAAAAACCAATGGTTGCTAAATCAATAGCGGGTTGTATTAATTGTTTCCAAGGTAGAGAGCCATATTTAGCATGTGCTTCAATCATTCCATCTACCGAACCTGGTACTCCACTTGCTAAATGGCCTCTAATACTTAAATCTTTAATAACATTGCCAGTAGAATCAAGGTACATATCTCGGCTTGCTTTGGCAGGAGCCATTTCTCTAAAATCTAATGTATTGGTATTCCCATCTTTATCACGATATACCATAAAGCCACCACCGCCAATATTGCCTGCAAAAGGAAAAACCACTGCCAATGTAAATTGTACTGCTATGGCAGCATCAACCGCATTTCCACCACTTTGTAAAATTTCTTTACCCACTTGAGATGCAATAGGGTGTGCCGTAACAACCATTGCTTTATCACCAATAGTGCCTAATGTTTTAGCCTTGTTTTTGGTGGTTGAATTTGTATTGCAGCTAAAAATAATTACAGCTAAAAATAATGATAACAGAGTCTTTTTCATTCTACATTTAATTTGAGACTTGAAACTACAACAAAACTGTTAATTTGAAAATAATAAATTGTTTACCTTAGTAAATATTATGCCAACAAAACGCGATCAAAACTCTGCCAGTATTAAGTATAAAACATTAGAATACGTACTTAATGAGAGTAAGAGCAAGAATTTTGCTGAAATTCAAGTAGTTGAAATATGTAAATTTGTTGGCATTAGCAAAGTAACATTTTTTAAATATTTTACACGAAAGGAAGATGTATTGCTCTATTACCGAAGTGTATTTACGCTGCAACAAATTGTTGCCATTAAGCAAAATGGCTTTGAGGGAATCCAAGCATTAAATCATGTTGTATTAACGTTTGCGAAGGAATACCAAACTAGACCATCTATGGTACTAGGATTGGTTCATTATTTTACTAGCTCTACCCAATACGTAAACCCCATACGTGTAAAACCAGCCGAGCGCGATTTGATTTTTAAGGGTTTAGAGGATGTTGATTATGAAATTATTTCATTCGATCAGCTTATTGAGCAATTAATGCTTGATGTTGTTTTTAAGAAACAGTCTGATTTAAGCTCTGACCCTAAGTATTTAAGTGAAATATTTTTATCGGCTTTGTATGGTGCTTTAGTTGTGTTTAGAATGAAAGGACAAAACAATATCTCTATGTTTTTGTTTTCTGTAATAGGGGCTGTTTTTCCAGAAATTAAGAGGTAGGTTCTATTTAGTTAATAGCTCCAAAAGGTCTTGTGTTCCTTCTGTTGCTTTCTTGTTTATAAACGTTACATCTTTAGTGTTCATTTCAGGGCTACCTGGGTCTATAACATAAATGGGCGTTTTAGAACCTATATAGTTAATCAAACCTGCCGCAGGATAAACCACCATTGAAGTGCCTATAATAACCAAGATATCAGCTTTCTGAACAATTTCAATGGCATTAATTAATTCAGGAACTTCTTCGCCAAACCATACAATATGTGGTCTAAGTTGAGAGTTTAGTTCACAAGTATCTCCAAGGTTTAACTCACTCGAATCCATTTCATATACC
>CAZQWZ010000227.1:0-4283 GCA_964596935.1 uncultured Roseivirgaceae bacterium | reverse complement strand
CCAACAATGGTTGATGTTTCTGAAAAGATAATTACTGCTCGAGTTGCAGTTGCACAGTCTGTTGTGGAGTTAGGTGAACATATAATGGCTGAATTAAAGAATGCCAGCCAGCCGGGCAGGCAGGGAGAAATTTACACCAAGAAAGGGCCAGTTTTTCAAACAGCAATCATAGCAGGAATAATGGGTGCAAAAAAAACAGCAGAATTAGTGCCGTTTTGCCACCCTGTTGGAATGGATGATTGTAAAATAGAGATAACAACTAAAGGAACACAAGCCATTATTACATGCACAGCAAAAGTGGAAGCGAAAACAGGGATTGAAATGGAAGCCATTACAGGGGCAAGTATTGCTGCAATTACCATGTATGATATGTGTAAAGCAATGAGTCATGATATAGAGATATTGAGCACTCGGCTAATTGAGAAAACAGGAGGCAAGAAAGATTTTAAGTATAATTCGTAATTTTTTAATTCTAAATTCGTAATTCAATATGGCATATCAAAAACATGCAAAATTGCAAAAGCCAGTAGGTGGTAAGTACGGCAGAAATGAGTTAGGTATAATGGGCGCACCTTGTGGTGAAATAAAAAAGTTATCTGCTAAAATATTGAAGTCGCTATCTAATAAATGGAATATATCGTACTTAGATGCTGATCATAATGCGCCTACAGAAGAGGGGTGGAGTGCTTTACAGCACGGGGCAACATCAGAATTTGTAAACAAAATAGCTTTTAAAAGAACAGATGTTCTTACAGGAGAACCTGATTTTAGAAATACTGATTTAACCTTAATTAATGGCAATCACTTTAATGCTAAAACACAAATTGCTTTTATTCACCCTAAAAAGGATTTAGAAAAAAAGCAGGATAAGCTCACCAATGTTACTATGGTAATATTGGATGAATCTATTGATGATGTTCCTGATTTTTTAATAGCACATATTAATAATACCGATGTTCCTGTTTATAAATCTTCGGAAATTGAGAAGATTACGCAATTTATTGATGGATGGCTACGAAATAGAATCCCTAAATTGTATGGGTTGGTACTTGCAGGTGGTAAAAGTACTCGTATGAGTAAAGACAAGGCTTTGCTAGAGTATCATGGTAAACCTCAACAAGAGCATGCTTATGAATTATTAGAATCTCTTTGTGATAAAGTATTTGTTTCAAGTCGTGATGAGGAACAATCGGGTGCAGTTGCACACGATAGTATTACCGATAAGTTTATTGGGCTAGGTCCTTATGGCGGTATTTTAAGTGCTTTTATGGAGGAGCCTAACGTTGCATGGCTAGTAATTGCGGTTGATTTACCATTTTTAGACCAAGCTACAATTGATAATTTAGTGGAACATCGAAACCCATCTAAGTTAGCCACTTGTTTTATAGATCCTAAAAATGAATTTCCAGAACCTCTCATTTCTATTTGGGAGCCGAAGGCGTATGCAAAAATGCTCGATTTTCTTTCTAAAGGATATTCTTGCCCTCGTAAGGTGCTTATTAATAGTGATGTAGAAATATTAGTGGATAGAAACCCTCAGGCACTTACGAATGTGAATACGCCAGAAGAATTGGATGAAGCCTTAGAAATTATTAATGGATAATACAAAGTTATATACGCCTATCGATTGTTCTTTTTATGATTATTTAGAAGCAGCAGCTACGCTTAAAACCGTATCTGTAATTGAATATGCTGAGAATAACTCCGTTCTAAAAGTAGAATCTTGGATCAAAACATTATTTAGTAAGAATAAGGTTGAATTTATGGAGTTAGAAAATAGGCAAACCATTCGGTTGGATAATCTGATTAAGTTTAATGGTAAGCCGTTGCCTAAAAGTTGTTGAGCTAATTTAATGCACGTCATTCCTCCGATAGCTATCGGAGGAATGACGTTAAAATTGAAATATATAACAAATGAAAGTACTCGTAACAGGAGCAGATGGATTTTTAGGAAACAACATTGTTCGAGAACTCTTAGATCGAAAGCTTGAAGTAAGAGCATTTATTCAAAAAAATAGCCCTGTTAAAACGTTGGATGAGCTACCCATAGAAAAAATATATGGAGATATACTGATTTTGGAGGAAGTAGAAAAAGCAGCCCAAGGCTGTGATTACATCATTCATGCAGCAGCCAATACCAATATTTGGCCTCAACGATCCGAAATTATTAGAAAAGTTAACTATGATGGAACTTTAAACGTAATCAGCGCAGCTTTAAAAGCAAATGTGAAAAGGTTGGTTGCTATTAGCACGGCCACTTCTATTGGGCATGGCACAACTGAGCATCCAAGTAACGAAAATGCACCATTTACAGCAGGTAAATACGGACTTGATTATATTGATTCTAAGTTGGAAGCTCAGAATGCAATTCTGAAATCGGTGGCTAAAGAAGGCTTAGATGCTATCATATTAAATCCTACATTTATGCTAGGCCCATACGATACTAAGCCAAGTAGTGGAGCTTTGCTTTTAGCATTATATAACGGTGATATTCCTGGCTATACCAATGGAGGAAAGAATTTTGTACATGTTAAAGATGTTGCCGTTGCAGCATGTAATGGGTTAACTATGGGTAGAATAGGGGAGTGCTACTTAATGGCAAACGAAAACCTTAATTATAAAACGTTTAATCAATTGGTGGCGGATGAATTATCTATTAAACCTCCTAAATTTAAAATTCCAGATTTTTTTATTCTAGTCTATGGGTTTGTTTCACAAATGCTAGCACAACTTTTTGGCAATGTACCTAAGGTAAGTATTACTGTTGCTCGGTTAAGTTTAATTACCAACTATTATACTGCTGCCAAGGCAGTAAAAGAGTTAGATATGCCCCAAACGCCCATTAAACTGGCTGTTCGAGAAGCATTTGAGTGGTTCAGAGAAAATGGATACTTAACTAAATAAGTATGACTGTAAATTTAAAAGATAAGGTTGCCATCGTTACAGGTTCGAGCCAAGGCATAGGCAAAGCTATCGCGATTGCTTTAGCTAAAAAAGGAGCGAAAGTAGTTTTAAATGGCCGAAATGCAGATAAGCTAACAAAAGCAAAACTCGAACTATTTGAGTTGGGGTTTGAGGTTTTGGCTGTGCCAGCAGATGTAGGTAATTACCAGGATTGTGAAAATTTGATTAATGAGGTAATTGATGAATATGGACAGCTAGATATACTCATTAATAATGCCGGTATTGCCATGGAAGGCAGTATTGCCAATACAGTGCCTGAAGTATTTGAAAAAGTGTTTCATACCAATATATTGGGGGTTCTTTTTCCCACGAAAGCAGCCTTGCCATATTTAAAAGAATCAAAAGGAAGTGTAGTGTTTACAGGCAGTATTGCAGGGTATATGGGATTACCCAATTATTCTGCTTATTCAGCCTCTAAAATGTCGCTTACCGCATTGGTGCAATCCTTAAAAATTGAATTGGCAGGTACTGGTGTGCATGTAGGTATAAATTATGTAGGATTTGCCGAAAATGATGCAGACAAAACTTATTTTGATGCGGATGGGAATGTGAAAATAATGCCAGTACGAGAACAATTTAAACGAATGCCTTTGGCGGAAGTAGCTAATTATTTTGTTACAGGAATTGAAAAACAGAAGTATAAACAAACACTTTCTTTCATTGGAAAAGTTACCCGAATTATGCATCAATATTTTCCTGCTTTTTTCGAATGGGCAATGATACGTAAACACAAAAAACAATTAACAATTAACCAATAACCCAATTAACTAACCAATAATGAGTGAGTTTGATAAAAAAGCAGCTGACTGGGATAACAATCCAGATCATTTTAATAGAGCAATTAAATTGGCCAATTATTTAAAAGAGCAAGTGGGTTTAGGGAAAGTTAAAAATGCCATGGAGTATGGTAGTGGCACGGGCTTGTTAAGCTTTGCCTTAAAAGATGTATTACCTTCCATTACATTAATGGATAGTTCTGCTGAAATGACAAAAGAAGCACAGCGAAAGGTGGATGCGCAGCAAATTGCAAGTTTACGCCCTTTGCAATATGATATTATGACTCAAGATTTGCCTCAACAGAAATACGAGCTTATCTATATTCTTCAAACCCTTCATCATATTGATGATACTGATTTGTTTCTTTCTAAATCATCTCAGTTGCTTAACGACAATGGCTATCTAGTAATTATAGATTTAGTAAAAGAAGATGGAAGTTTTCATGAAGATGAATTTAATGGGCATAAGGGATTTGTACAAACTGAGCTTGAACAAAAAATGAAAGAAGTAGGATTAGAACCTACACATTATGGCATTTGCCA
>CAZQWZ010000226.1:0-4325 GCA_964596935.1 uncultured Roseivirgaceae bacterium | reverse complement strand
TGCGTCAGAATGAAAGAAACAAAAAAAGGGCTACCAAAGCAGCCCCATTTTAAACTAAACTCAAAACCTATTATTAACTAAAAGCCTTATTTAGTTTCTGCAACAGAAACTAAAAGTTCTTTATCAATTATATCTTTTAATGCATTTTTAGGAAGTGCTCCTGCTTGCATTTTGGGTGCTTCATTCATAGGAATAAATAACATACTAGGAATACTTCTAATACCGAACACAGCAGATAATTCTTGCTCTGCCTCTGTATCTACTTTAAAGATGTCTATCTTTCCTTCGTACTCTGCAGAAAGTTCTTCTAGCACAGGAGCAACCATTTTACATGGCCCACACCAATCTGCATAAAAATCAATAATAGCAGGTTTGTCCCCTAAAAATTCCCATTCTTTTTTATTGGTATAATCAAAAACTTTGTTTTTGAAATCCTCTGTACTTAATAATGTAGTTGCCATAATTATAATATTTATACTGCAAAATAAATAGGATTTAAAATGCGATATTGTGATAAAGATCACATGGATAATTCATGTTTTTTTACGAAATTAGAGGAAAATTATAACACTAACTCTAATGAGTAATAGCAAACATCAAATTGTAGTAATTGGAGGGGGTACCGGAGGTATTATGGTAGCTGCCCAATTATTAAGAGCACGTAAGGGGCTAGACTTGGCCATCATAGAACCTTCTGAAACTCACGCTTACCAACCGGCCTGGACACTAGTAGGAGCAGGTTTAATGACCTTAGGTCAGACTATAAAACCTGAGGCTAAACAAATTCCAAAAAAAGCGACTTGGATAAAGGAATACGTTGAAACAATAAACCCAGAAGAAAACCAAGTGGTTCTTAAAAATGGAGATACCATTAATTATGAATACCTAATTAATGCTCCTGGAATTCAAATAAACCTAGATGGCATTGAAGGATTGAAAGAAACTTTTGGCAAAAATGGTGTTTGCTCTAATTATGTAGATCCTGATTATACGTGGGAAGTTCTTCAAGAGTTTAAAAAAGGAATTGCATTGTTTACTCAGCCTGCTACACCTATTAAATGCCCAGGTGCTCCGCAAAAAATAATGTATTTAGCAGCAGATTACTTGCGTAGAAATGGAAGAGAAGCTGATACAAAAGTAGTATTTGCCACCCCTGGCACTGTAATCTTTGGTACTGAACCATTTAAAACTGAATTAAATAGATATGTAAACGAGGTATATAACATTGCGCAACGTTATGCCTACAAATTAGTTAAGGTAGATGGTGACAAAAAAGAAGCACATTACGAACGTATGGCTTTGCCAGATGGGCGAACTGACTATGTTGTAAACGATGAGCGTAATGCTGCTGGTTGTATTGGTTATAGATGGGATGGAACTGAACAGCACGTTGTAGAAGAAGAAAACAATGCACTTGGGGAATTAAAAGAAGGCACTCGCTACATTATCAAGTTTGATATGCTGCATTTAGCACCACCACAGTCGGCTCCAACTTGGTTTCAAACAACCAAACTTGCCAACCCAGATGGCCCAAACAAAGGCTGGATGGCTTGTGATGAAAACACTTTGCAAAGTAAATTCTATCCGAATGTATTTGGTGCTGGCGATGTAACTGATTTACCAACTGCAAGAACTGGTGCTGCTATTAGAAAGCAAGCTCCTACCATTGTTAAAAACTTATTGCAAATAATGGATGGGAAAGAAGCTGATTACAAAGGGTACGATGGCTATTCATCTTGTCCGTTAGTGGTTTCGCACAATAAGATGTTGTTAGCAGAATTTAAGTATGGTGCTGTACGTAGTTCAGATCCATTACTAGCGAAATTCTTTGATTTAGGAAAAGCTAGTTACCCAATGTGGTTAATGAAGCGTTATATGCTTCCTAACCTATACTGGCATGCCATGATGAAAGGATATCAATTTTAATTGATTAATTAACCAAGTAAAAAAGCAGAGTTTTAATTAACTCTGCTTTTTTATGCTCGAAAAGAATGATAGAGCCTCATTGCGAATGGAATGAAGCATCTTTAATTTCAATAGATTGCATTCTTCATTGGGCTATAAAACGCCCGTTGAAGTGGAACAAGAATTAAACAAATTGAAATATGTAGCATAGGTCTTAAAAAAATGCCCTGCTTTTTGTTGTAAGTTCAGATATAAATTGATGCAGAAAATTAATTAACATTCAAAAGATTTTACTAGTGTGTTTTATTTGACCGATCATCGCTTTATTTTAGCATTATGCGTGAAATGTTAGAAAAACACTTTCCTTTTTTTAAAGAACCTGAATTGATTGATGCTATATTAAATGTGGGCAAAGAGGTTATAATTAAAGAAGGTGAACCCATAATAAGAGTAGGCGAATTTATTAAAAGCACCCCATTAATTACCGATGGCCTACTTAAAGTGATAAGGCAAGATGATGACGGTCGTGAGATTCTGCTTTATTACCTTAGCGGAGGTGATACCTGTGTTATGACAGTTACATGCTGTATGCACCAAGAAAAGAGTAAAATAAAAGCCATTGCCGAAAAGGATTCTAAAATTATTTTAATCCCTTTCCATTATATGGATGATTGGATGCGAAATTTTAGAACATGGCGAAACTTTATTTTACAAACCTATTCGGCTCGCTTCGAAGAAATGCTTACAACTCTGGATCAAACAGCATTTGAAAGCTTAGATACAAGATTAATCAAGTATTTAAACGATAAAAAGACCGTTCTTGAAACCAATGAATTTAACATCACGCACCAGCAAATTGCCACTGAGCTAAATTCTTCGAGAGAAGCTATTAGTAGGTTACTTAAAAAACTAGAAGGCCTTAACGTAATTAAGCTTGGAAGAAACAAAATTAAAATACTAAAAGACTTTAAATAAATTTTCTGGTCATCCTGAACTCGTTTCAGGATCTAAATAGGTTTTATCAGATTCTGAAACGAGTTCAGAATAACGTTTCAGAGCAATCTCTCGATATTAAATCAAACCCATATTAATTAAGCAAAATAAACTATGCCCAAGTTTTTAAAAATACTGCTAATCTCTTTTACAGTACTAATCGCAATGTATTTTGTATTAACCCCAATAATTGCCAATAAAGTTGATTCAGACTTTAACACAGTTGCCTTACAAGCTCCTTACAACCCGTCTGAAAAAGCTTTAACACTCTATAACAGCCTCCCATTTGTGGCAGACTTACACTCTGATGTGTTGCTTTGGAATAGAGATATTACCAAAAGGCATAGCCATGGGCACGAAGATATTCCTAGAATGATTGAAGCAAATATGGCTTTACAAGCTTTTACCATTGTTAGTAAAACGCCCAAGAACATGAACTTTGAGCATAACGATGATAAAACCGATAATATTACCACGCTGATGATTGGTACAGGAAGACCACCTGCTACTTGGTTTAGTTTAAAAGCGCGCGCCCTTCAACAATGTAAAGAACTTTATGATTTTAGTAAAGCATCGCAAGGTAAATTACGAGTTATAACCAACCAACAAGAACTTATTTCTTATATTAAAGATAGAAAAACCAATAAAAACCAAACAGCAGGCTTTTTAGGTGTAGAAGGTATGCAAATACTAGAAGGAGAGTTAGCCAATGTACAAGTAATGTATGATGCAGGTATTAGAATGATGGCTCCAACCCACTTTTTTGATAATAAATTGGGAGGCTCCGCCCATGGAATGAAAAAAGGTGGCTTAACTCCATTTGGAGCTGAGGTAATAAAAAAGATGGAAAGCTTGCATATGATTGTTGATTTAGCGCACGCTTCTCCCACCCTTACAACAGATATTATAAAAATGGCTACTCGACCCTTATTGGTTTCGCATATTGGTGTAAAAGGCACCTGCAATAATATTAGAAACTTATCAGATGCACATATTAAAGGCATTGCTGCCACAGGCGGCATTATTGGCATTGCTTTATTTAAACAAGCCGTATGTGGTACCGATGCAGCAGCCACAGCTAAAGCCATAAAATATGCAACTGATCTTGTAGGTGTTAAACATATTGTAATGGGCACTGATTTTGATGGAGCCGTTCAAACTCATTTTGATGTAACAGGTTTCCCTTTAATAGTAGATGCACTACTAAAACTTGGTTATAGCAATGCAGATATTGCCGCCATAATGGGTGGTAATATTAGAGATTTTATGTTAGAGAATTTACCTAAGTAATTTCTAGTTGGTTTTTTAGTGAGCTTATTGAAGGATATATTTATAAGGGGAATAACAGGAACTAAATTCCTGTTAGCAATAAGTTGTATTCCATTCTGTACAATCTTTTCTTCATTCTTATTAGTTACGGCTATTCG
>CAZQWZ010000225.1:0-4340 GCA_964596935.1 uncultured Roseivirgaceae bacterium | reverse complement strand
ATTGGTATTTTGCTTTACTCAAACCTCTGTAATCAGGATTGTCTTGATTGTCTGCGTGTACTTTTAAAAACGCATGCTCTAAGAAAAAAGGTTTATCAGACTTAGCCAATTCAGCGATTTTTGCTACCGTAAAATCTGCTAAAACTTGATCAACTCTCCCCATATCATCTAACGATTTTACTTCACTTACTTTTTCTGTTTTTCCGTCTTTATAACCGTGAATTAAATGCGTATTCGTTTTAATATCATTAAAGGTATTCATATAATCTTCATTCATCGTTAAATCTGGGTAACGATGAGAATCTACACCTTGTGATATTTCTTTAGGTGCAGAATAGTAACCATAGAATTCATCAAAACCAATATCTTGAGGGCGCATACCTTCTATCTCTCCCACATGCCATTTACCTGTAAGCATGGTGTTATAACCCGCTTCACCCAAGAGCGTAGGTAAACTTATTTCATCCTCCCAGGGGTTTGCAGTAATTACATCCCCTGATAATATTGGTCTTGTTAGACCGGAACGTACAGGCAGCCGGCCTGTTAAAATTGCTGCACGTGTAGGAGTGCAGGTTTGTTGAGAATAACAAGAAGTAAGTTTTAGTCCTTCGGCTGCAAACTTGTCCATATTTGGAGTTGCAGCACCAATGGCTGCTCCACCACCATAACAACCGGGGTCACCATAACCCATATCATCTACAATAATCCAAACGATGTTTGGTTTTTTTCCTGTTTTCTTTTCTAAATCTTTTAATTTTTTTGCAATTGCCTTATCCTGTTCTGGATGAAGAATTGCAGGTTCAAAGTTATCGGAAGTTTTTACTGCTCGATTAAAAGCTTGTGCAGTTGCTGTTGTTGACCACAATCCCGAAATCAGAAGTGATAAGAAAATTATTGCTAGTTTTTTCATAAATTTAATTTTTTGATGCTGTTATTTTTTTCATATTTACATAACTGAATACCATACTTATTTTAAGCATATTGGCTTCTACATTGGAAGGGTTATTAAATACATTTCCATAAGAAACATTTATTCCTAAAGGGGAAATTATTTGATACCCTACAGTTACCCCTCCACCTAAAGCGTTTATTTGATTATCTTGTTTTACGCCATCAGATTTTAACTCTCCACCACATTGATAACGTAAATCTAGGGATGCCCAAAGCTTATCGGTAAAATTATGGCTCAAATGATTTTCTAATGTAAATAAAGGGAGTTGTTCTGTTTTGTTTGCTCTAGTTATTGCAGTTGGATTTGTGTTTGCGGTGTATAAATGAATAGAAGGATATATTTCTAACCAAGTTGCTCTTTTTGGATTATTTTTACTTAGATAAATATTCATTGGTAAACCTATCTCGAAAGTCCAACGATTACTTCCAAGGTTTAACTCTTTAGTTTGGTCGTAAGAACCAGAATACCAAATTCGTGTGTAGCTTGTCATTGAAAATGTTTTATGTTGATAAGCTGCGTATTCTTTTACATTTAATGCAGGTTGATTTATCAAGCCTAGTTTAAAACCAACAAAACCATCCAAGAATCCACTAGCATTTACTGATATATCAGTAGGTATTTCTGAACCCAAAGGTGGTAAAAACAAAGAGCCACTTACGTTTCCCGGAACAGCGTTTACCATTACTTGTGCAAATCTACCTGCAATTCCAAAATTATGAATGCCAGTAATTGGAAAAGCATTAATATGTAAATCGGCATCTTTTACAAGAATATTAGCAGGTGTAATATTTTGATTTAAACTCATCCATTTTGGAATTACACCAGTTACACCCGTTGGCCCCCATAATATCATACGTGCGCCATCACCCTGAGCATTTGCAATTTGTAGAGTCGAGAATATAATTATTAATAACAATAAGGTTCTTTTCATAATTTTACTTTGTTGATGCAAACATGGCGTTAATATTCATCCGAATTGTAAAATCTCCTTGATTAGGGCCGCTTACTACATATTCTGCACCAATAAACATAGAGAGATTTTTAGCAAATGCTTTTCCGAAATTAATTCCTAAAGGAATATTGTAAGCATCATTTTCCCAATCAAATTTCATAATTGGAGAGAAGTTCATAAAGTATCCTTTTTTAAATATTTTAGTAACAATGGGTTGAAAAAGCATAAAGTTTTGATCTTGTCTTTTAGAATCTCCAGCAAAAGACACAAATTGTTGACCTAAAATTCCAAGAGTTAATCCAAAAGCTTTTGTCATATAAACTCCTGCTAATCCTGTACTCCATTTTCCGCTACCCAAATATTCTGAACTTGCTGTTGGCATTATCAAAACAGGACCAACTCCAAACAAGCCTTTCTTTTGTTTAAAGGCAATAACATCTATTAAAATTAAATCAGATAACCCAGTAGCATCTCCAGCATTGTTTGGGAATGTTTGACTTGCAACGGGAGCTTCCAATCGATAAATGGTATAAATTTTTGAAGGGTCTTTACTTTTAATAAAAGGTAAGCCAATTGACTTAGAGGGCTGCATAATTCTACTAATCATAACCAATTGATTTCCTCCATTATCCTTTAAAGTATAATTAGGTTGAAACTGTAATTTGGTTACAAAAGCCAAGGGATTGGTTGCATGTGCTGCTGCTTGTTGAACATCAGATTCTTCTTGCGCAAAAACAGTAACAGAATAAAAAGCAATTACTATTGATATGTATAGTTTATTCATTGCTATTTGAGCAGTTTAATATTCACCGAATTTATTTTTCCTTCAAACTTAAATGGTGCTTTTTCCAAATAATCAAAAGAAACAGGAGAGCCTAAATCAATACCCACATCTAATGTTTCGCTTGCAGAAAATGCAGCAGGAACTGTTCCTAAGGTTTTCATTTCACCTACTTGTTTTCCATCTACTACCAAAGTAATAGTTGCAGGTGCACCAGGTTTATTATCTTTTATTACTGTTGTAATTTCAAAAGTATGTTTTCCTGCTGAAATTTTTTCTTTGCTTGAAACTTTAAATTGATGGATAATCATCATATTGTATTCGTACTTTAAATAACCATCTTCCATAAAGCAAGTTAAACCTCCGCCAATTCCTCCAAGGGCGTATAAAACGCCATTTTGGTTTTCTTTAGTTTCTAGATTAATCACTACTTTGTTGCTTTTTTTACCTAAGCCAGGAGCTGCAAACTCGGGCATTCTAGTCGTATTTTGATTAAAATTCCATTCCGTATAAGGCGAAGTAATGATATCTTCAGGATGTAAACGTAACCATATTCCTGCACCAATTGGAAAGCCTTTGTTTTTCTTAGCTTCATCTAAAAACAGCTTTTTCATTTCTACCAATTTTTCAGGATATTTAGCAGAAACATCATGTGCCTGAGAAAAATCATTGCTCAAATCATACAATTGCCAAACATCATTAACTGAATTCCAATCTGCTAATCCTTTTTGAGCAGAAACCCATGGGTATAATGGACCAAATGTAGAAGCAAACCAACCTTCATGATAAACTCCACGACTACCGTTATTATCGAAAAATTGAGTCTTCTTAAGATTTTTCGCTTTGGCATCGCTAAAAGTTGCGGCAAAACTTTTACCATCAATAGGGTCTTGTTGGAAGCCATTTACAACTCTAGGAAAAGGGATATTTAAAACATCATATAACGTTGGTGCAATATCGTTTACATGTAAAAATTGACTACGCATAGTCTTATCTGGCTTGATACCTTTTGGCCAAGAAATAACCATAGGATTACGAGTACCACCAAAATGTGCAGCAACTAGTTTAGTACTTTTAAATGGAGTACTACCTGCCCAAGCCCAACCAGCATGATACATGTTCTCTACTTTGTTTGTTCCTAAAGCATCTAAACCTCCAATTTTATCTAAGGCTTCTATTTGTTGTTTAACGGTGTTAGGAATTTGATTTTGTGCTAACAACTCACTTATACTTCCTTGCTGTCCTTCTGAACTTGAGCCATTATCTCCAAAAATATAGATTACAATGGTATTGTCTTTATATCCCATTTCATCCATCCCATCAATTAATTTACCTACTTGGGCATCGGTGTGTTCTACAAACCCAGCAAATATTTCCATTAAACGCAATTGAAATTCTCTTTCATCTTCAGGAATGCTTTCCCACGATGCCATAGTTGAATCTCTCTCTGTAAGTTCTGTTCCTTTAGGAATTATTCCCATGGCTAACTGACGTTCAAAAACGCGAGCTCGATATTCATCCCATCCTCCATCAAATTTATCTTTGTATTTTTCCGACCATTCTTTAAAAATATGATGAGGACCATGAACTGCTCCAGGTGTCCAATACATAAAAAATGGTTTGTCTGGAGAATATGCTTTATGTTCTCCTAACCA
>CAZQWZ010000224.1:0-4362 GCA_964596935.1 uncultured Roseivirgaceae bacterium | reverse complement strand
CAAACCCACTTAGCAAGTCATTTCGCAACTTAGTGGAGAAATCTTAGCCATTAAGCACGACTTGAATTCATATAGTCATCTAGTGACTCATTTACTATAATCGAAATAACTATAAATATCCACGATGCTTACTAACAAGTCACCTGATGACTTTTTGCTATCAATATGGCTAAGATACCTACGGTATGGCTTGCAGTATGGTTAAAATTTGCCAAAGGAATCCTTATTCACTTTTCACCTGTTCAGTTTCTTTTTTCAAGCACTCTGAGCAATTATATACTGTTCTTCTGCTCAACCACCCAAAATATTTTCATTTATTAGAGCGCTCTTCGAGAGACTCTGAGAAGGTTTTTTTTTATACTATTGCACTATGCTAATATATTTAATAGTATCATTTGTTGCTCGCATATTTATGCCTCATGAAGCGGTTTGTACCTGCTATATTTGACTGGACAGTAAGTAAAGCGCACAAACGTTAAATTTACTGTAATATGAAAAAAGAGAAAAGATGCTTTAACAGACAGCATTATTGTTGCAAAGTTTAATAAATGCAAATCTGCCAAACGCAAAGACCACCAATGTGAATATAATTGGGCCGTATTAGATAGCCTAGCTGTAAACAAGTTTAAGTTAAGCAAAGAGGTAAAGAAAAATTGGATTCCTGATGTAACTAAAACCTATTGGGTTGAAAAAAAGAAGGATAAGAAAACCAAAAGAGAAATAATTCATATTAAAGGATTTAATGAAGTGTCCATCCATCTTATTAAAAAGGAAATAGATTTTTACCAAGGAGATTCATTACTAATAACCTGAGTTCGACCTAATGAATTCTGTCAGCTTTTAGCAAAACTTTCTTAAACAACTTAGATTTTTGTGGGACTAACGGGTTAATTCAAGAAAATATGAGGAAGTTTAGGGAAGTTTTGCTAAAGCCCAAAGGGAAAACATCTAGCAAGCAATCTTTAGGAAATAAAAATCTTGAAATAATCCATTATATATTCAATTTTTATTTCCTAAATCTTACCTACTATTTGGTTTTCTGAAAGGATTCCTTAGGTCAAACTCAGGTTAATAACTATCCGAAAGCTGAAATAAGGATATTGTGAACTAAAATGCCAGAGTTTTTAGATACATCCATCGAGTTTATAAAAGGAGTTGGCCCTGTAAAGGCCAAGTTCTTAAATGAAGAACTTGGCCTTTTTACTTTTAATGATTTACTTCAATACTATCCTTTTCGTTACGAAGACCGCACACAGTTTCACAAAATCGGAGATCTAACCTCTGATATGCCATCTGTGCAGTTTGTTGCTACACTTGTAAATATGCAAACCATTGGTGTTGGCCGTAGAGCAAGGTTAGTGGCAACAGCCAAAGACGATACGGGCAGAATAGAATTGGTTTGGTTTAAGGGTGTTAGTTGGATGGCTAAGAAATTGCAATCAGGAGTTAGCTATGTGGTTTTTGGTAAACCCACAAAATTTGGAGCTAAACTAAATATTGCTCACCCCGAAATAGAACTTGTAACACAAGGCAACATTGGAACGGGCAAGCTTCGGCCCGTTTACCCAACAACCGAAAAGCTGAAGGCAAAATATTTTGATAGCAAAGCCATTGCTCGTTCTGTCGAAGCCATAATTCAATCTGCTTTAAAACAGGTTGCTGAAGCTATTCCGCAAGAAATAATACACCGTTTAAAGCTAATGCCAAAAGCAGAAGCTATTTTCCATATTCACTTTCCTCAGAGCCTTCAAACCCTAGAAAAGGCGCGGTTTAGACTCAAGTTCGAAGAACTTTTCTATATCCAAATTCAGCTACTTTCTATAAAATCAGGGAGAGCAAAAAAGTTTAAAGGGAAAATTTTTGAGGATACCTCTTTACTAACCAACTATTATAATGAACACCTTCCATTTGAGTTAACAAGTGCTCAAAAAAGAGTGATCAAGGAGATTTACCGAGATATGAAATCGGGCGTGCAAATGAACCGATTATTACAAGGTGATGTAGGGTCGGGCAAAACTATCGTAGCCTTTATTTGCATGCTTATGGCGATTGGAGGAGGAGCTCAGGCAGCCTTAATGGCACCAACTGAAATATTGGCAGCGCAACATTACGAAGGCTTAAAACCGTTTGCTAAAGCAATGGGTTTGCAAATTGCTAAACTCACGGGTTCTACTAAAGTGAGCGAACGGAAGAAGCTTCATTTAGCACTAGAAACAGGTGTTCTTAACATTTTGGTAGGCACACATGCTTTGCTTGAAGAAAAGGTGCAATTTAAAGAACTAGGTTTGGCAGTAGTTGATGAGCAGCACCGTTTTGGAGTGGCTCAACGTTCTAAATTATGGAGTAAAAACAAGGATTTGTTTCCTCATGTGCTGGTAATGACGGCAACACCCATTCCTCGCACGTTAGCGATGACACTTTATGGTGATTTAGATGTATCAGTAATTGATGAGTTACCCAAGGGTCGAAAACCCATCAAAACCATCCATTATTATGAATCGAAAAGATTGAGAGTGAATGGGTTTATAAAGCAACAAGTTGAACTTGGCCGGCAGGTTTACATTGTTTTTCCTTTAGTAGAAGAATCGGAAAAATTAGACCTAAAAGCAGTAACGATTGGATATGAAAATATGCAAAGGTCATTTCCAGAATACCATGTAAGTATTGTACACGGTAGAGCCAAATCGGCAGATAAGGCCTATGAAATGGAGCGTTTTGTAAAGGGAGAAACCCAAATAATGGTGGCAACCACGGTAATAGAAGTGGGAGTAAACGTACCTAATGCCTCGGTTATGATTATCGAAAATGCAGAGCGGTTTGGGCTAGCACAGCTACACCAATTGCGAGGTAGAGTTGGTAGAGGCTCAGATCAAAGCTATTGCATTTTAATGAGCGAAGTAAAGCTTTCGGCAGATGCTCGTACTCGTATAAAAACGATGGTGCGTACCAATGATGGGTTTGAAATAGCAGATACAGATTTAAAGTTAAGAGGTCCAGGGGATTTAATGGGCACACAACAAAGTGGTGTGCTTGATTTAAAATTGGCTGATTTAGCAAAAGATGCAGCGATTGTGCAATTAGCTAGAGATATGGCTTCTGAACTAATTACAGATGATAAAGAATTAGAAAAGCCTGAGCATTTGGCTTTGAAACACCAGATACGGAGGCTAAGAAAATCCAATGTGAATTGGAGTGTTATAAGTTAGTTGTTCGGGGGGCTACGCCCGAAGCCCGTCAAATTCGGGCAGAAATTTTATTTTAGAATTTGCTTCAAGGCGAAAATTTCTCCTTGCCTGCACGGCAGGTAGGCATTGCACCACAAAATAACACCAAGAGAAGAGGGCTATAATTGATACTATTCTCACCGTGAAAGTCACTTCGCAGGAGTCTTAGGCACTAATAAAAGTGAATAAAAGCCTCATTATCTCCAATGCCGTGCCAATGTCGGGTTTAATACGGGCTATAAATTTGATGCAAAAATCTACTACCTTTAGCATTGCCTAAAAAAAATTATATGAAAAATTTAGAACAACCACAGTTAGGCAAAACTATTACAGACCTAAGGCAAAAGAAACGACTAACGCAAGAAGAGCTAGTGGAGCTTTGCAATATAAATGTTAGAACTCTTCAACGAATTGAAGCTGGAGAAGTAACCCCTCGTGAGTACACCATCAGAATTTTATTAGATGCCCTTGATTATAAGATTGAACAAATAGAAAATTCTATTCAAAAAAAAGCCTCTTTAAAGTGGTTAAAAATTTCTTGGGTGGCGGGCATTATCTACTTCGTTCTGGGTATTTTCGAATCTGGTCTTGACTTTGTACGCTTTGAAGATGATTTACCTTATTACTTCCCTTTAGCCTACACTAGCGTAAAAATTATTGCCACTCTATCTTTTGTTTTTTTTATGATGGGATTTATTGAAATTGGAAAGCATTTTAATAATGCACTTCTAAAAATAGCTTCCTACCTAATGATCGCTTCTTTAGTGGTTATAGAAGTGTACGATGTTATTTCGCTGGGCTCGGGAATTACGTGGGAAGAATTTTACCTCATTAAAGGAACCGAAGCTGTTGCCTTTGGAGGTATTGATATAGCTTTTGGAATAGCATTGGTTATGTTAAGTAAAAAATTAGGTGTAATAGCAACGGTAGCTGGCATTTTTGAAATAATTGTTGGCGTTTTCTTTCTAACCTTCTTTTTAGCTTTCATAGGGTTAATTGCAATGATCCCAGCTATCATTTTAGAGATTATTATTCTTTATAAGTTTTATGATAAGCTACAAACATCAGCTTGATAACTTCTTTTCTGTGCAAGTCACTCCGTAGGAGTCTTAGCCATTTAGAAAATTATGTAAAGTGG
>CAZQWZ010000223.1:0-4387 GCA_964596935.1 uncultured Roseivirgaceae bacterium | reverse complement strand
GATAATGTAATGGGTATTTATGCTTTTTGGTTATCATTAATAGGTATGGTAGGCATGACGGTCGCCTTTGGAGTAGCTGGAATAGCCCAAGTATATTTAGAGCGTAAAATGGGGTTGGATTTTATGGTAACACAAATAGAAATTGAAGTTCATTTTTTAGTGTTAGTATTATGTGCAGCAGTATTTGCAGTAGGTGTGGGCATGTTTATAGCAAACTTCCTTAACCATGGGCAACCTAACGATGAGGCTATTGGCCAACCCAACGAGGATTTTGGTTCGATAGAAGCAACAGATACCTAGTAAAATTATTGCATAAAGCTGCTTTAACCACGTCATTGCGAACCCCGTTTTTTTGGGGTGAAGCAATCTGTTAAGAATCATATCTATATTGAAACAGATTGCTTCGCTTTGCTCGCAATAACGATAAGTTAAAGCAGCTTTTATTTTTTTAAAACTATGAAAATTAAAGAGGAACCCTATTACAAACAGGTAGGTAAAGAAATAGAAGTTTTTGAACATGCCTATAAGCAAAAACTCCCCTTTTTATTAAAGGGGCCAACAGGAACAGGCAAATCAAGGTTTGTAGAATACATGGCCTATAAATTAGGCAAAGATATAATTACCGTAGCCTGCCACGAAGAAACCTCCGCCATCGACCTTATTGGGCGTTATATTATAAAAGGTTCTGAAACTGTTTGGCAAGATGGGCCGCTTACCAAAGCGGTAAAACAGGGAGCAATCATTTATCTAGATGAAATTGCAGAAGCAAGACCCGATGTAATTGTGGCCATTCACTCGCTTACAGATTATAGGCGTATTTTATACATTGATAAATTGGGGGAAGAGATTAGGGCAGATCCATCGTTTATGTTGGTGGCATCCTTTAATCCTGGGTATCAAAAAGGCTTTAAAGAGTTAAAACCTTCTACCCGTCAGCGTTTTATTTCTCTTTCATTTGCCTATCCACAGGAAAAAGTAGAACGAGAAATTTTGGTGCAAGAATCGGGTGTTGATGAAGGTACGGCTAAAAAACTGATTGCCATTGGCAACAAAATTAGGCAGCTTACCGAGCTTGGCTTAACCGAAACGGTTTCAACCCGATTGCTAGTTGACGCAGGCAAATTAATTAGCTCAGGCTTATCCAAGCGATTGGCGGTGCATGCTGCGGTTGTAGAACCACTGACTGACGATAAGGATACGTTGGAAGCGTTATATGATTTAACTGATTTGATGATATAAACTCCTCGTCATTGCGAATCCTTAAAATAAACTACAATTTGGCCTCAAAAGAATATAGGATGAAGCAATCTGTTCAAGGTTTACTCTAACAGATTGCTTCACTACGTTCGCAATGACGATAAAATAATAAATGGAACTAGACCAACTCATATTTCAAAAAATATTTCGCTTTTGGGACAAGCAGAAAAAAGTTGACCCGCTAGTTAGTGCCCGTACTATAAAACTTAATGATATTAAACCAAAACTTACCATTTTGGCGCGTGCGCTTACAGGCAAACCCATTGATGTGTTACCTGCTAGCCGAGATGGTGGGTGGCAAAACAACACCTTCTTTTTGCCCAATTCTTTTGATAAATTAGCGAGTGCCGAAGAAAACATCCAATTTTACATGTACCGGTTGTGTTATTTATATGTGCAGCAAAAGCTAGGCTTTAATTGGATGCCCTCAACTGGGAATAGCCTCTTTGAATCTAGGCAAAAAGCAGTTGAAACCTCTAAGTTAATATTGGCTCAATTATTCAGCGAGTTTTCAATGCTAGAAGAAATCCATCAAACACTTAAAAACAAATTAGAAGAAGAAGCCAAAGAAAGTAAAAAATTAACACCTCCAGATTATACTTGGCTCTATGGCCACTGGATGAAAAACAGAGACCCAAAAGCGGGGGATGACCTCGCACATATTAATAAACTAAAACAGCTTGTTAAAGCCCATAAAATAACAACTGAAATTGAAGCAAAAGCATCAGATGAAGTGGAAACCATTCAGGTAGATAAAAAGGCGCAGGAAGATTTTACATTACAACACCATTTTGAAAAGGTAGATACAGCCGAAGAGTTTAGTGGTACTTGGCGCGATTTTGATGGAGATGACTCCTTAGAAAATGATGCAGAAGCACTCAATGAAATTAATTTACAGCATACCGTTCGGGTAGATGACCCTGTGCACTCGGTGTATAAAGCAGCGTTTGCAGGTAATTTAACAGTGGCCGAAAGTAAAGAAACCGATTTTAAAGGAAACTTCGTTTCTTATCCTGAATGGGATTTCACAAACCGCAGATATAAACAAGATTTTTGCAAGGTATTTCCATCTAAAATTACCGTTGAAGACATAGATTATTATACTAAAACACTTAAAACGAATGCACGGGTATTAAGGAATTTAAAAAAACGTTTTGCGCAAATGGATAATGCTCTTGAGGTAGTGAGGAGGCAACCTAGCGGAGAAGACTTTGACTTAGACGCAGTAACCGATAGGTATGCCGATATTATAGCAAAGCACACACCCAATGAAAAGATTTACCTCTCGAAGCGAAAACGAAAAAAGGAGCTTTCCATCTTGTTTTTACTCGATCTAAGTTTAAGCTCCGATGGCTATGTGAATGGAAATAGGGTGTTGGATATTGAAAAACAGGTAATGATTATTTTTGGTGAGGCACTACATGGTAATCAAGTGGAGTTTGAAATTGGAGGCTTCTCCTCTAAAACGCGGAACTATTGTTCGTATGCTAGCATTAAATCATTTAAAGAGCCATGGTCGAAAGGTCGGTATAATGTAGGAGCCGTTGAGCCATCGGGTTATACCCGAATTGGGCCGGCTTTAAGGCATGCTGGTGCTCGCTTAAAGCAGCAATCAACCCGAAAAAAATGGCTCATTCTGCTTTCCGATGGGAAGCCTAATGATTACGATACATACGAAGGAAAATATGGGATACAAGATGTTAAGCAAGCCTTACGAGAATTAAATGGGGAGAACATAAACACCTATGCGGTAGCCATTGAAGACCAAGCAAGGTATTATTTACCACAGATGTTTGGGCAAAACCATTATAGTATTTTAAGTAGCCCCATGCAAATGATACAATCGTTGGCTAAATTGTATGAGAAAATTGAACGAAATTAATTTTGTAAACTAGCGCAAGCGTCTCGCTTGCACCAGCTTGTTTTTTTATCCCGAGGCACGAGGAATCCTCTACGAAAAGAAGATAAGTTTGATTGAGCATAAGATTCCTCGTTCCTCGGAATTGAAAAGGCTGAGTCTCGTCAATGCGAGAAAAACCGACAAATAGTCATAGAAAAAGGATAAGTTATTTTTCGCAGCATTCTCTTATTGCTAAGCAGATTGCCACAATTTTTAAACAAAAAATTTCGTAATGACGCACTAACTAATTTTTTAAACTTAATAAAATGACAGACACATTAGAAACCCCAAACCCTAAAAGCATTTATTACCCTCCAGGAGGTTTGCTTATTTGGATCATCGTATTCCTTGAATTTATCACTTTGGGAGCATTTTTAATTGTGTATTTATCTTATAGGCAAGGCGATTTAGATACCTTTAACACATCACAAGCTATGCTTAATAGTACTTTGGGCATGGTAAACACCATAGTGCTTTTAACAAGTGGGCTATTTATGGCCGCAGGGTTAGTTGAATTAAAAAAAGGCGGAAGAAAAACAATTACTTATTTAACACTAACCATTGTTTTGGGTGTTTTATTTATGGCATTAAAAATTTATGAGTATAACGAAAAAATGGAGGGAGGCATTGGCTTTAGCACCAACCAGTTTTGGATGTTTTATTGGTTACTTACAGGGTTTCATCTACTACATGTACTAGTGGCTGTTATACTACTTGCCTATATGCTTATTAAACCAAGAGCCTATTTTTATTCAAGCACCAATTTTGAAGATGTAGAATCGGTTGGAGTATTTTGGCATATGTGTGATCTCATTTGGATTTTCCTTTTTCCTATTCTTTACTTACTTCATTAATTATGACAAAGGCTAATATTATTACATGGCTAGGGTTAGTAATTTTTACCTTACTTACCTTTTATTCTTCAGAAGGGCTCTTTTCGGGCACACAACTAGTGCTCGTACTTATGGGCATTATTATCATAAAATTTTTGGCCATAGGCTATCAATTTATTGAGCTTAAACATGCACACACCACTTGGAAAGTGCTGTTTACAGGATTTATCTTGTTCTTTGGCTTATTGGTTGTGGTGTTTACTTAATGCTAGCTATTTCTGTCTTTTAATGAACTACCCCGCAGCAAGCTGACGGGGTATCGTGGTAAACCGATACTAAAACAGTTCTAATTGAATTCTGTGTATTTGTTTGTATTCTTTACCTTGATTTTTAACAT
>CAZQWZ010000222.1:0-4400 GCA_964596935.1 uncultured Roseivirgaceae bacterium | reverse complement strand
CCCCCTTTCGCTCCATTTTTATTACAGAAACTTCAACTGCCCCGTCTTGAAATAGGTTGACTATTTGTTTAACTTTTTAGTCAACCTATTTCAGGACGAGACCATACGAAAAAAGCATCAATAGTTGATGCTTTTTTTATCGGACAACAGTAATTTATTTTATTAAACAGTTAAAGTTATGGAATTTAAAGAAGCTTTGGGTGTTGATGTATCAAAAAAACAATTGATGTGATGTTGCATCTGGATGGCAACTACCATCAGTTTAACAACACGGTAAAAGGATTTAAAGAAATGTTAAAGTGGCAAAAAAAGCGAACTGGTTTACCCATAAATCAGGTGTGATTTGTTTTAACCCGCTGTGCATTCGTGGCTATACCTTACAAAAAGTTAAACACTCCCTTTTCTATTTGCAGAAACGAGAAATAAAAAAAGCGTAGAAAGCTAGCTAGCTATGCAATTCAATTATATATGTGTTGAAACCATAAAAAAAGTAGATTAAATTCCAATTTGCGGAATTAATTTTATGGCGAGGATGTTAAAATCCAAATTAGAATTATGCGTGAACTAACGAGTGACAATTTTGAAGAATGGACTAAGGCAAAAGACAAACCTGTTGCTGTAATGGTAAAAGCTAGTTGGTGTGGTAGTTGTAAAGCATTGGCGCCAATTTTTGAGAAAGCAGCAGCAGAATTAGAAAACAAAGCTAAGTTTAATTATCTAACTGTGGACGGTAATGAGACACTTGCAAAATCATTAAAAATTATGGGAGTGCCTACTTTTATGTTTTATAGGCACGGGGTTTTAATCGCAAAAAAAATAGGAAACCTGTCAGGCAAAAAGATGAAAGAAATTATTGAGTCTTTGGAAAATCTTACTCCTGAAGAAGCTAATGTTAAAAAATACAGAAGTTTTTTTAACAAGCTTTTTGGTAGGGCTTAGAAATAAGACTTGAGATACTAGACTACTAGACTTAAGACTTAAAAAAAATAAATTGATAGTACTAACATCTAATAATCTAGTATATAACGTATAAAAGTCTAATATCTCTTCTTATTTTTAACCTATGAAACTCGCTGCAATAGATATTGGATCCAATGCCATCCGATTACAAATTACAAGAATATTACCTCACACCGATGGCAGTATGTCTTACAAAAGATTAGAGAATATTCGTTTCCCGTTGAGGCTAGGAGATGACTCGTTTAGAATGGGAGAAATCACCTTTAGGAATGAAACAAAATTTATTCAGTTAATGTTGGCCTTTAGAACAATGCTCGACCTTTACGAGGTAGATGACGTGTATGGTTGTGCTACGGCAGCTTTGCGTGATGCAAAAAATGGAGAGCGAATTTTAAAGCGCTCGTACGAAAAAAGCGGCTTACATATTGATGTAATTACAGGAGAACTGGAAGCAGAGCTTCTTCAAAAGGCAGTACAAAAAGAAAATGCCTTAGCCAATTATCTGCATGTTGATGTAGGTGGAGGCAGCACTGAAATTAGTTTGGTAGAAGATAATGTTTCGTATGCGAGAGATTCTTTTAGATTGGGCTCGGTGCGAAATATGCGTAATCGTAACGACCCTGACGAGTGGGATAGAATGAAGATTTGGCTGCAAAAGAATAGGCGAAAAGAGCGGGTTGTTGCTGTGGGCACTGGAGGCAATATTAAAACCATTGCCAAAATTGCTAACCTCAAAAAAGGGCAAGAATTTTTATTGGTAGATTTAACAACTACGATTAATAAAATAAATTCATATTCCATTTCAGAGCGAATAGACCATTATGAAATGCGAGAAGATAGGGCAGATGTTATCCCATTTGCTTCAGAAATTTATTTAAAGGTAATGGAGTGGTCGTGCGCTACCGAAATGTTAGTGCCCGATGTAGGTCTAAAAGATGGCATTATCGAGATGTTGTATGAAAGGATAAAATAATTAATACAATAACAAAATGAAAAATATAACACTTTTATTGTTGCTCATATTTTCAAGTATTACGCTAAAGGCTCAGGACAGTAAGCAAAATATTGAAGAGCAGCATAAGCCCGAAAAATTAAACACTTTTGGGTTTTTTACAGGGCATACCATTATTGCACAGTCAGGGTTTCAATTACCTACAGTTGGTGTAGAATACTTAAGAGAAGTAAACCATTGGTTAGAGGTTGGACTTACAACCGAACTTGAAATTGGATCTCATATTATTCAAACAAATGAAGATGGCGCTGTTATATTAGAAGTGGAAAGAGAAAGCTCCATTTTAATTTTGCCCAGTGTTTTTATAAATGTATATAAAGGGTTGATTTTGACCGCAGGGTATGGTATTGAGCTTGAAAAAAGCGAAAACTTAGCACTTTTAAAATTGGGAGTAGAATATAGATTAAAAATGCATAACCCCAATTGGATATTATTGCCTCAAGTAAGCTGGGATCACACTAAATTGTTTGATGGGGTGGTGTATGGCATAACGTTTGGGTATAAGTTTTAAGACGAAACCTCGTCCTCGTTTGTAACAATATTTCTGTGTAATATTCACTTTTTTTACAGACCTATTAAAAACACGTGCTAGTTTTGTATATTTACACGTATGAAAACCAAATTAACTTTAACGATAGACGCAGCTATTTTAAAAAAAGGGAAGCGTTATGTAAAAGAACAAGGCATTAGTATATCCTCTTTTTTAGAGGGGAGTATAGTTAAGGTTGTGGATTCGAAGGAGGAAGAATTTAAACCATCAGAATTTATTAAAAGTATGCAAATGAGTTATGGTGTACCTGATGATTTAGATTGGAAAAAGGAGAAAGCAGAAAGGTTAGCTAAAAAGTATAAATGAAGCGCATTTTTCTAGATACCAATATTGTTATTGATTTTTTTGATACCAATAGAATTGGCAATAATTTGGCTACTCAATTATTAATTTTAGCTGAAAATAAAAGGGTTGAAATAGTAATAAGCTCATTGAGCTACCTCAATGCACATTATATTCTTACAAATAGGTTAAAGAAAAGTAATAATCTAGTAATAGAGTTTTTTATCAAATTAAGAACAATTACAGATGTAAGCGATATTTCTAAATCTACACTGGATAAGGCACTTGTTCTTGGTTGGAATGATTTTGAAGATGCAGCACAATTTTTGAGTGCGAAAGAAAGCAAGTGTAATGCCATTATAACTAGCGATAGAAAAGGCTTTGCAGGTAGCGATATTCCTGTTTATTCGGCTTCCGAATATCTAAAAATGAGCAACCAATAAAGGCGTTTACTTAATTGAATGAGTTGATTAACCCATCCCTTCAGGTCATTCCGTAGGAATCGCTACTGGCGCAAGTTTAGCGAAGCGTAACTTGTTGCCTACAAATAAAACAGAGTTTATAACTCGGCAAATAAATGGCAAAATAAAAATGAGCACAAAATATCATTTAGGATGCCTTTCCGAAGGAATCCTTTGGATTGGCATAAAATAAGAGACCAAATAAAACTGCATTTATCACATTTGCTGTAGTAGAGTTACAAGCACTTGAGGGGTCATTAAAGGCACAAGTTGCAAACTTGCGCCAGATAGAAATAGCTAATGAGAAAAGTGACACAAAGTACAAGGATTTGCATCAGGTGCCAATTCATTTACTGAGTCCTAAATAAAATGCCGATGATTCATATTTAAGTTATTATGCTTATACTTGTTTATCTGTTATTTTAGATATTGACTCAAACCAGTTTTTTACACTAACCACTATCTCATGAAAAATCTAAAACTATTATTTTTTGTATTCCCTATTTTTCTATTCTCTTGTGGAGATGACATAGCTGATGTTGTTGTAGCGTTTAGTAGTAGCTTCAGTGCTACAGTAAGTGGAGATATTACTTCCACATTTGATGGTGAAGCTGATTTTGTACATAGCATTCTTAATAGCCAGCCTGCTGGGCAAAATGGTTCTGTAATATCAATTGGATTAGAAAACAAGAATGATTCTAAGGAGACTATATTTTTAAGTGTTTTTGAGTCAGATAATACTACTGGAATTACGGAGGGAACATACAATTACGAACAGTTATTAACAGATTTAATTGTTCAGGCCCAATATTCAAGCAACGATGGAAGTGGTATATTACCTGTAGTGGGTAAAACAAATCAAATAATATTTACGAGTATTACTGATACCAAAATTAAAGGTTCTTACAACTTTACACTTGCAGATCCACTGGGTAGTGAAATAACTATATCTGGAACATTTGACGCCTTAGGAGTTACAACAACAAACTAGCTCAATTAGTCTTAGCGTCTCGCTAAACTATAATTAATAGCATTGGCTCTCAGCGTGGCGCTAAGAACAGAATCTAATACCTCTTCAATACAGTATCCAAATCTTCAATCAAATCTTCCACATCTTCAATGCCACACGAGAAAC
>CAZQWZ010000221.1:0-4453 GCA_964596935.1 uncultured Roseivirgaceae bacterium | reverse complement strand
ACCACAATAGCAACGCCATTTACAAATACAACTTGGCTTCTTTTATCTTCAGGAATTAACCCTAACGCATTTAGTGTAAGTTGCTCATCGGTTACTCCTTTAATCGTTAATTGCTGATGAAGAGTTTCGGCATATAATGCGGTTCTATTATTATGGTACACAGGCGTTTTTTGCCAGCTTTCGATGGAGTCAACCCCACTCATTCTAGCTTGGTATTCATTCGCAATTAACGTATCGTTTTCAACGGTGGTTCCTAGTGTATCATTCATAACTACTAAAAGAGAATCTTTTTGGTAATTATCCATACTATCTACTTTTATGGTGGGGAGTTTTACCAAAATACTATCATACTTTGTCTCGGTTAACCAAGAGTATTGAGTGCTATCTTCTTGGTAATTTTCTTGATACAAATCAATTGTGAATTTTAACGCTCGATGATGCTTTATTAGTCGTGCTAACCTCAGTAATTCAAAATTTGAGGAAGCAGTGATTGTATTAGAAAGTGTATCAAACTCAACTCCGCCAATATAAAACTCTGTACCACTTTTAACTGTTTGCAATACTATTTCAGGATATTGCCTTCGCGAGCTTCTCAACTCTTCCACATTAATGATTTGAGTTTGAAAAGCCAATTTATTGGATCTGTCTTCAAACGTAATTTCAAAGGTGCTACCTTCGGTAAGTACTGCCACAAACTCTCCTGTTGTTTTATCTGATTTCACCCTTCCTTCAAGATGGCTTTTTGTTAAATTATTTATTCTAATATCAACTGGTTGAGGAGCTCCTAAATCATCGTGCACCGTGCCCATCATCATAATTACATCTTTGGGTCTAAATTTTTGAGGCACTTTGGTTTTAACAATATTCTTATAGCCCGTACTGTTTTTTCTGGTAGTATAGGCAAAATCGGTTCGTAACGACATGCTCATATACCGGTCATCTCCACTTGTATTAATAAAATCTAAATTTACGGGCTCGGACCACTCTTCACCCTCTCTTGTTGACATCCAAAGGTCTAACCCTCCTTTGCCTCCAGGTCTATCCGAAGCAAAAACGAGCGTTTTATTATCGCTTAATATTCTTGGTGATAATGTGTTTCCAAGATTTAAATGAGCCGGTAGTTTAACGGCATCTTTCCAAGGTTGTCCTCTACCTTTGTTTTTTTCGCTTACATAAATTTGGCAATCATTGGCATCATTGGTGTTTATTTTACGACATCTCATAAAATAAACTAATTCTTTATCTGGGCTTATCGAAGGGTCTCCTTCATCCATATTGCTATTCAAAGGTTTTCCTGGGTTTCTCGCTCTTCCCCAACCCGAACTTCCTTTTTTTGAAACCCAAATATCATATCCACCTAATCCATCAGGTTTACGCGATGAAAACCAAATAGCCTCACCTGTGTTATCTAAAAAATAGCCTCCTGTATTATTTAATCTCATTGGATTTATGGCCACAATTTCTTTCGCTAATTGCCACGTGCCCGACTTATAATGAGTAACCTCAAAAGCCAATTGTCCCGTATTAGAGTAATCGGTTAAGTAAACCATCGATTTTCCATCGCCACTTATCGATGGTATTATGTTGTTTTTAGAAGTATGGTTTACATTTCGCGATAAAAACTCTTCTTGTGCAAACGTGATGTTCGGTAGAACTAACAAAAGAACTAAAACTAATTTTTTCATGTGGATTTAATTTGAATAGCTAAAATACATATTTCGAGCCAAATGTTTTAAAGATTATACTCTTTGCACGAAATATCATTAGTAAAGAATTAAAACTTACATACAACTCTTTCTTTTGCTATTTTTGCAGTTCAAAATCCAAGTAAATATGAGCAAGCAATTAATAGAGTGCGTACCTAACATTAGTGAAGGCCGTGATGAACAAAAAATTAAGGCCATTACCGATGTAGTTGAAACAGTTGAAGGCGTTAAACTGCTAGATGTTGATCCTGGTAAAGCAACCAATCGAACCGTAATCACTTTTGTAGGTGAGCCAGAACCTGTAATAAAAGCAGCATTTTTGCTCATAAAAAAAGCATCGGAACTTATTGATATGAGCAAACACTCGGGTGAGCACCCTCGCTTTGGTGCTACTGATGTGTGCCCATTAGTGCCCATTGCCAATATTAGTATGGATGAAACCGTAACCTATGCCCACAAACTAGGTAAGCGTGTTGGTGAAGAACTAGGCATACCTGGCTATTTCTACGAAAATGCAGCGGCTACAGAAGAACGTAAAAACTTGGCTAACTGTAGAGCAGGTGAATACGAAGGCCTTGCGGATAAATTAACAAACTCCCATTGGGCACCAGATTTTGGCCCTGCAGAATATGTAAAAGCAAAAACAAGTGGCGTTACTGCTATTAGTGCACGTGATTTTTTAGTTGCTTATAATGTAAATTTGAATACAACTTCGGCTCGTAGAGCCAATGCCATTGCTTTTGATATTAGAGAACGAGGTAGAGTTAAAAGAGAAGAAGGAAGCCTAACTGGTAAAATTATAAAAGATGAAAATGGAGAGCCTGTAAGTATTCCTGGTACATTAAAAGCAGTAAAAGGCATTGGTTGGTATATTGAAGAATATGGTATTGCGCAACTTAGTTTAAACCTTACTAATATTAGTATTACACCTATGCACATCGCTTTTGATGAGGCCTTAAAAAAATCTCAAGAAAGAGGCATTCGGGTAACAGGCTCTGAGCTAGTTGGTCTTGTTCCTTTGCAAGCTATGTTAGATGCTGGCAAGCACTTTTTGCGCAAGCAAGAACGTTCCGTGGGAATTGCAGATGAGGAGCTTATTAAAATTGCAATTAAGTCGATGGGGCTTGATGAGTTAAAACCATTTAACCCAAGAGAGCGAATTATCGAATACCTTATCGAAGATAATACGCCTAAGCTTATCGATATGGATTTAAAAGCATTTGCAGATGAAACTGCTTCTGAATCTCCCGCTCCTGGTGGAGGATCTATTGCGGCTTATGTGGGTGTTTTAGGAGTGTCTTTGGGCACAATGGTGGCTAACTTATCGGCACATAAACGAGGTTGGGATAACCGTTGGGAGGAGTTTAGCAATTGGGCTGAAAAAGGAATGGCCTACCAAAAGCAACTGCTTGCTTTAGTTGATGAAGACACCAATGCGTTTAATAAAATTATGGATGCTTTTGGCTTACCCAAAGGCAGTGACAATGAAAAGGCTGCTCGTAAACAAGCCATTGAAGATGCCACTAAATACGCTACTGAAGTGCCGTTGAAAGTAGTAGAGATTTCTTTTAAATCAATGGAAGTGATGAAGGCTATGGCTGATATTGGTAACCCAAATTCAGTAACAGATGCAGGAGTGGGAGCACTTTGTGCAAGAACAGCCGTAAGAGGTGCTTTGCTTAATGTAAAAATTAATGCCGGTGGTTTAGAAGATAAAGCCTTTGCCAACGAACTTGTTGCAAAAGGTGAAGCTTTTGCACAAAAAGCCTTTGAGTTGGAAAATGAGATTATGAAAATGGTGGAAGGTAAGATTTAAACTCCAAATTAAAGGACAGCATCCCTTAAAGGGAAGTTGTCCTTTTTTTATTATGCCACTTCCCTTTTTTTTTGCTGAGGAACGAAGCACCTTATACTTGCAGAACTTAAATATAATTATGCATAAGATTCTTCGTTACTCAGAATGGAAAAAATAAAAAATTCAGGGTACAGATATAAGCCGTGCCCCAAATACTAACTATTAAATATTAACCTCCAATTTCTTCTGCAAGCAAATAGTCCTCTTCGGTAATGGTAAAAACAAAAATGTTATCCGAAACTTCTATATAACCTTCCTCATTTTCACCATAAAGACTAAACCACATAATGGTTTTATCATTTTGATAATAGCAATTTTCATCAAAGCCACAATAAGTAAGCACTTTCTTATCATCAAAAATCAACGAAACCGAGTCCCTTCCTACATAGGTCCATATTAGACTACAAAAATCTTCGTTTATGTCGGTTCCACAAATTGAATTAGAAACAAGTGAATCTTGTGCTTCTATTAAATACTCCTCAACCACTAAATCTTCTAAATAAACCTTTAAGTTGATACTTGAATTGGTGTTATTTTTTATTATTCTCGTAACATCAAAAGAAGAATTGGCCTCCTTACAAGACTGAAATATGGTTACAAAAAAAAGCGCACTAATTATGATATTTTTCATTGGGCTAGTGGTCATCTTTAGTTGGTTCTTCAATCTGAAGTTCAGGGTTTACTCCCTCTTGGTGGCAAGCATTAACTAAAAAAATAATAGTTGCTGCCATAAAAAATTTCAACCAAGTTTTAGATTGAAATTGTTTTGAAATTGTTTTTTACCATTTAATTGTCTTTTTATTAATTAAGTAATTTAAAAGTGCAAATATATTGGTAAAATAATATTTGCAAGTATTTAGTTTCAATTTTAATAGCTATTAATAGAGGTAAG
>CAZQWZ010000220.1:0-4466 GCA_964596935.1 uncultured Roseivirgaceae bacterium | reverse complement strand
TTAAGTGTTTAAAATAAGCATTTTCTATTTCTACATCATTTAAATGAGTGTAGTTAGGAATACCTCCATCAAAATCCTCTGCAAGGTCGCTTCGATTAGTATTGAGTAGGCTTACCGAAACAACCAGCTGATTACTTGTTATTTTTCTAGCAACTCTTCCTGCTATTTCAGCCGTAAACTCAATTGGTAAAGGCAAGTTATTAATCCAGGCATTCCAAGGTATTTTGTCATCTATATGTTCTGAATATATATCTGCATTTTCTGCAATAAACTGATATGTATCATCTACATCTTGGGCATTAGGCCCAAAACTCCACGTGCTAAAACCCATTTTAAAATTTCTAGTAGCATATTCAGAGAAGAAACCCTTAGTTGCACAGTTTTCACCTGTAGAAATTGCTTCCTCCTTGCAACTAATAAAGGTTATAAGAAATAATATAGCTATTATTCCAATTCTGTTTTTCATATTTAATCTTTACCTTTTTAAAACTGGCACCACTTTTTTGCCACTAGCAGAAGTAATTACAACCAAATATTTACCTGGAGATATTCCATTGACTTGCCATTCTAGCTGTTGTTTTCCTCTTTGTTTTATTCCTGCAAAAAGCTGAGCTTTTTGTTTGCCGTAAATATCGAAAACATCAATTGAAATTTGCTCACCACTAGAAATAAACTGGATAGTTGCTCGGTCGCTTATTGGATTTGGATATACCGACATTCCGTTGGAAGCCAATTGCTCTTCCACTCCTAAAATCACAGATTCACCAATTAATTCAAGTGGATCAAATTCGTTAAACAGCACATCCGTGGTATTGGTAACAGAAGAACCTAACCATTGCTGCATAGCGGATGCATACACCTGACGGAAGTCGAATTGCATGGGCAAATTATCTTGGTAGGTGGATGAAATGATTGGGTTATCTCCAATTACACCTTCTTTTACATTATTGCCAAAAAAGAACATCGGTTGGGCAGCTCCATGGTCGGTACCTAAACTTACATTGGATATTATTCTTCGCCCAAACTCAGAAAAAGTAAGCCCATAACTTGGTCACCCGTTCCTTGTTGTTCTAGGTCTTTCATAAATACCATAACGGCTTCATCCAGGTTCGGTTAATAAATCGGCATGGTTGCCCGTAGTACGATCGCTTGCTTCTACTTGACTATCGTGGGTATCGAAACCACCATGGCGAACCAAGTAAAGTGGGGTTTGTAAACCTCCTGCTATTAATCGTGAAACAATTTTAAGTTGCGCCCCAAGCCAAGTATCAGGAAACGTGGCTTGTTGTGTTACTTTTTCTGCCGCGGCTTTTACCACTGTTCCATATTGTTGCGATTGACGAGCAACCAATCGTATGTATTCCAATTGTTCTCCAGCAGGAGTATCTGGCACTGGTTCATCCACATCATTTATTAAAAATTTGACGGACTAACTACGATGAATGAACTAAGAATTTAACCGCAAAAAAACCTATTGAGTTTACAGAATAGCACACGTTTTAGATTCATATTGTTCTTATTTTTTCACAGAATTTTTAATTGGCAATGAAACTATTTGTGCTATCTGGTTTTGGTGAAAACCTTTTGAAGGAGTATTTTTTATCTAAATGAGCATTAAAGAGAGTCGTGTCATTAACAATTATAAGCTCTCCTTCAAATGCAGGATAAGGGTCTCCTACACTTGTTGACCATCCACTATAAAGAATCTTACCCTGTAATACTTTATATATTGCCCAACCATATGGAACATTGTTTCTATTCTCGTGAGCATACTTGCTCAAAATTTTTTCTCTAAGAATTAGAAAAATGACTGCTTTTTAGCCGGATGACTGTAAAAAAATAAGTTTTTTATACGTTTTTTCAACTGACCATACTATAATAATGTGATGATTTATATTTAACATGCAAAATAGCTTTTTCGGATTGTAAATCCGAAAAAGTAGAGTTTTTAGAGTTCTCGTACAGGCACTAATTATAGATCAATTCAAACCTATCAAGGTTCATGACTTTTACCCAAGCAGCGATAAAATCTTCTACAAATTGTTTTTTAGAATCGTCACTTGCATAAAATTCTGCTAATGCTCTAAGTTCTGAGTTTGAGCCAAATATTAAATCGACTCTTGTAGCCGTCCATTTGTTAGCTCCTGTTTTAATGTCTCTTCCTGCAAACTCTTCTTTAGTGTCAGATGTTGCTTCCCATTCAACACTCATTCCAAGTAAATTAACAAAAAAAGCATTGGTTAATTTACCCTTATTTGTTGTAAAGATACCGTTTTCACTCCCATCAAAATTTGCATTTAAAGCGCGCATTCCTCCAATTAATACTGTCATTTCGGGTGCTGTAAGTGTTAATAATTGTGCCTTATCAACCAATAATTCTTCTGTTGATAATGTGTATTTTGTTTTTAAGTAATTACGAAAACCGTCTGCCATTGGCTCAAGAAGTTTAAATGAATTGACATCAGTTTGTTCTTGAATAGCATCTGTACGACCTACTGTAAAAGGCACTTTGTAGTTGTAACCTGCATTACTTACCGCTTTTTCAATACCAACAGTGCCTGATAAAACAATTAAATCTGCTATTGAAACTTTTTTAGAGCTAGATTTTGCATTGAACTTTTTTTGAATATTTTCTAAAACAGACAATACTTTTTTTAATTGTTTAGGGTTATTTACTTCCCAGTTTACTTGTGGTTCTAAGCGTATTCTTGCTCCGTTTGCTCCTCCTCTTCTATCTGAATTACGGTAAGTAGAAGCTGAAGCCCAAGCGGTAGTTACCATTTCACTTATTGTTAAACTTGAACTTGAAATTTGTTCCTTTAAAATTTCAATATCCTTATCAGAAATAGTTTCATAATCAGCAACAGGAATTGGATCTTGCCAAATCAAGTCCTCTGTTGGTGCTTCTGGTCCTAAATAGGTAGATTTTGGTCCCATATCTCTATGTGTTAATTTAAACCACGCTCTTGCAAAAGCATCATCAAAAGTATCTGGGTTTTTATAAAATTTTCTTGATATTTTCTCGTAAATAGGATCAAATCGTAATGCTAAATCCGTAGTAAACATTCCTGGTTTAATCATTTTATCTGAGTCAAAAGCATCAGGAACCATCATTTTGGGATTTTTAGGTTCCCATTGATGAGCACCTGCCGGACTTTTTGTTAATTCCCATTCATTTTCAAATAAATTAAAAAAGAATAAATGGCTCCATTTTGAAGGGGTAGATGTCCATACTACTTCTAAACCAGATGTAATTGCATCAGCACCTTTACCAGATTTATAATCACTTTTCCAACCTAAACCTTGTGCTTCAATATCTGAGGATTCTGGATCTGTCCCAACGTGAGAGGCACTTGCTGCTCCGTGTGATTTACCAAGCGTATGGCCGCCTGCAATCAAGGCAACTGTTTCTTCATCATTCATTCCCATTCTCCCGAATGTTTCCCGAATATCTTTTGCTGCTAAAAGTGGATCTGGATTACCATTTGGTCCTTCTGGGTTTACATAAATTAATCCCATTTGAACTGCCGCTAGTGGATTTTTAAGTTTTCTATCTCCTTCATAACGCTTGCTATCGTCTAACCATTTTTCTTCGCCCCCCCAATAAACATCTTCATTTGGTTGCCAAACATCTGTTCTACCTCCTGCAAATCCAAAAGTTTTAAACCCTGTAGATTCTAATGCTACGTTTCCTGTAATAATCATTAAATCTGCCCAAGAAATTTTATTTCCATATTTTTTCTTTATGGGCCAAAGTAATCTTCTTGCTTTATCTAAATTGGCATTATCTGGCCAGCTATTTTGTGGTGCAAATCGTTGTTGTGCTGACCTAGAACCTCCACGACCATCACCCGAACGGTAAGTGCCAGCATTGTGCCAAGCCATTCTAATCATAAAACCTGCATAAGTTCCGTAATCTGCTGGCCACCAATCTTTTGAATCTGACATCAATGACCTAATGTCTTTCTTTAAAGCAACATAATCTAAACTTTTAAATTTTTTTACATAATCAAAATCCTTATTCATAGGGCTTGTTAATGTAGAGTGCTTACGAAGCAATTCTAAATTTAATCGGTTTGGCCACCAGTCGCTATTGGCTGCCGACCTTTTATTCAAATCACTTTTTTTAGTAACAGTTGCTCCCGAAACCCCATCTGCTGAATTGCTTTTATTCTTATTCTGACAAGCAGAAAAAAGAAGTAATGACAAGAAAAATAGTGTTGTTTTTTTCATTTTACAGGTGTTTAATTGTTAGTATATGTCAAAAATATACAGAATAATAACATTAATCAAATTAATAATTTATATGATTGTATTGACAAAATCTATATTGATGACTATACAACAACTAGAGTACGTAATTGCACTTGATACATACAGGCACTTTGTTACTGCAGCAGAAAAATGTTTTGTTACTCAACCAACTATAACTATTCAAGTAAAAAAGTTAGAGAATGAAATAGGTT
>CAZQWZ010000219.1:0-4470 GCA_964596935.1 uncultured Roseivirgaceae bacterium | reverse complement strand
CTATTCTTTAACTCCTGCCAAATCTAACATAAATGCGTATTCCAATGCGGTTTTTTTATATCGCTCAAAACGGCCAGAAGCACCTCCATGGCCTACTTCCATATTAATATCCATAATTAATATATTGTTATCTGTTTTAAGCTCGCGAAGCTTGGCTACCCATTTGGCGGGTTCAAAATACTGCACTTGCGAATCGTGTAGGCCTGTTGTTACTAGCATATTAGGATAAGCCTTTGCCTCCACATTATCGTAAGGGGAGTAGCTAAGAATATACTCATAAGCATCCTTTTCATTGGGGTTTCCCCATTCGTCATATTCGCCTGTAGTTAGTGGAATAGTTTCGTCCATCATAGTAGTTACCACATCCACAAATGGCACCGCAGCAACAATGCCTTTGTATAGTTCGGGCTCGTAATTAATAATAGCACCCATTAATAAACCACCAGCACTACCGCCCATCGCAAAGAGCTTATCTTTGGCGGTATAGCCTTCGGCTACCAAAAATTTAGCACAATCGTTAAAATCGAAAAAGGTATTTTTCTTATTTAACATTTTCCCATCCTCGTACCACTGCCTGCCCATCATTTGGCCACCACGTATGTGTGCAATGGCATAAACAAATCCTCTATCCAATAAGCTTAATCTAACAGAGCTAAAAGTTGGGTCGATGGTATAACCATAGGAGCCATAGGCATATAAAAGCGTAGGGTTTGTGCCGTCCTTCTTTATTCCTTTACGATACACCAATGACATAGGAACCTTTGCACCATCTCTTGCTGTGGCAAAAATTCGTTCGGTTACATAATTGGCAGGATCAAAATCACCTATAACTTCTTGCTGCTTTTTAAGTATCCTCTCTTTGGTATCCATTGAGTAATCAAAAGTAGAAGCAGGGGTGGTCATGGATTGATAACCAAAGCGCAAAGTGGTAGTGTTATACTCTCTGTTGCCTGTGGTGTAAGCGGTATAGGCTTGTTCCTCAAAAGCAATATAATGATCTTCATTATTAGTAAGGTTTCTAACTCGAATCTGGTTTAGTCCATTAGTGCGCTCTTCTACTACTAAGTAATTTTTAAAGGCTGTTACCCCTTCTAATAACGTATTGGGGTTGTGTGCAATTACCTCTTGCCAATTAGTCACCTCTGTTTGGTTATCAGGGGTTGCCATTAATTTAAAGTTGGTGGCTGCATCTTTATTAGTTGAGATAAAGAATTGATTTTCGTGATGCTCGATATTATACTCATGCCCTCGCACTCTGGGTGTAAACTGAGTAAATTCTCCCCAAGCATCATCAGCATTTAATATTTTGTAATCAGAAGTAAGGGTGCTATATGAACCCAAAATTAAAAATTTTCCCGAAAGTGACTTATAAACATAAGTGCCAAATGTATCGTCCTCTTCAAAATAAATTTCTTGCTTACTCTCTGGGGTTCCTACTTTATAACGATGCACCTTATCTGAGCGTAATGTGTTTTCATCTTTGGTTGTATAAAAAATAGTTTCATTATCATTGGCCCAAGAGGCTCCTCCCGTAGTAGTTGGAATATTTTCTTCCAATGTTTCATCGGTTTCCAGATTTTTAAAATAGAGTGTGTATTTTCTTCTGCTTACCGTATCTACTCCATATACCAACATTTTATTATCTGGGCTAACACTGGTGCCTGCTATACTAAAATAAGAATGGCCTTCTGCCATAGCATTCCCATCTAACATTACCTCTTCTTCATTATCTAAGCTTGCTTTTTTACGACAATAAATGGGGTATTCACCACCTTTTACAAATTTGGTATAATACCAATAGCCATTTTTAAAGTAAGGCACTGAAGCATCATCTTTCTTAATGCGACCTACGATTTCATTATAAAGTTTTTCTTGTAATGGTTTGGTATGCTCCATTACCTTATCAAGGTAGGTGTTTTCTGCATTTAGATAGTTAAGCACAGCAGTATCTTCACGTTGGTTTAACCAGTAATAATTATCTACTCGTTTATGCCCGTGCTCATTAAACACTTTTTCTTTTTTTGCTACGGTAGGAGGAGCTAACTCCTGTTTGTTTTCGTTATTCATAGTACATTGGAAAGCCAATAGGGCTGATAGAATTAAAAAAGTTAATTTGAGTTTCATAATGCTTGAGTTGATTCGAGCCACAAGTTAAGAATTAACAGGGTTACAAGCAATCATTTACTACTTGCAAAGTCTTTCTCGTTACTTTATTCTCTGCATATCTTGCAGGTTTTTATAAACCCCGCCTAGTTGCATAAGTGCATCGTGGTTGCCTCTTTCTACTATTTCGCCTTTTACAAGTACCAATATTTCATCGGCATGCTGAATGGTGCTTAAACGGTGCGCAATTACCAATGAAGTACGGTTGCTCATAAGGTTGGTAATGGCCTCTTGTACTTGCCGCTCGGCATGCGAATCAAGAGCAGAAGTTGCTTCATCTAAGATTAAAATTTCAGGGTTTTTCATTACAGCCCTGGCAATGCTTAACCGCTGCCTTTGCCCACCCGATAGCTTAGAACCTTCTTCGCCAATTACTGTTTGGTAGCCAAGGGGTGTTTCCATTATAAAGTGATGTGCATTCGCAATTTTTGCTGCATTAATAATTTCTTCTTCAGAAGGATCAACTATGCCAAAAGCAATATTATTAAAGATAGTATCATTAAAAAGGATTGATTCTTGCGTTACAACCCCCATTTGCTTACGAATAGAGTTAAGTGTACAATCTTTTAAATTAACACCATCAATGGTTATCTCTCCTTCAGATGGATCGTAAAAACGAGGAACCAAATCTGAAATAGTTGATTTTCCTCCCCCAGACATGCCTACCAATGCAATCGTTTTGCCTTTTTTAAGACTAAACGAAATGTTTTTTAATACTAAATCGTTTTCGTATTTAAACGAAACATTTTTAAACTCAATCCCTTCTTTAAAATCGCCTATTTCAATGGCATTTTCCTTTTCAGCAATTTTTGGTTTAATATCTGAAATGGCAAAAATCCTTTCTGCACTAGCCAGCCCTCTTTGTATTGAACTTAACGATGCAGAAATTGCTTTTGCAGGTTGCAGCACTCGAGCAAATAATAGTATAAACGTGATAAAGCCAGATGCTTGCAATGTCGCATTTTCGCTTAATACCATAGAACCTCCCATTACTAAAAGGCCTGCCACAACGGTAATACCCATTAGCTCAGATATTGGACTAGCAAGCTCAAACTTTTTAGCCATAGAAATACTTAACCTAGTGTATTCTGATACTTCCTCTTTAAACTTATTAAACACATGCTTTTTAGCTGTAAATGCCTTTATTAATCGTATCCCGCTAATGGCTTCTTCCACATGATTTGATATTCTACCCAAAGAGCTTTGAGTCATAGAAGCACTCAGTTTTAACCTTTTGGCGATGGCCGCAATTAGCCCACCCGAAAGCGGTAAAAGAATTAAGGTAAATAACATTAATTGTGGTGATATTACATACAGTGCTATAAAATAGCCAATGAGCTGTATTGGATCTTGAAAAACCACTTTAAGTGATGCTGAAACAGTACTTTCAACTTGGTTTACATCGTTGGTAATACGCGACATAATATCGCCTTTACGCTCGTTGGTAAAAAAGCCAATATCTTGCCCTGTAACTTTATCAAACACATCTACTCGTAATGCTTCAATTACTCTTGTACTAATAATTGCCAGTAAAACAGAATTAATATAGCGGAATAAATTAGAAAATACAGCCGCAATAATGAGTAATACACCCACAAATTTGAGGGCCCCCATTTTGCCATGCGTTCGAATTATATCATAAAGATAAAAGTCAAATAACGCTTTCACCTTTATAATAGAATCTGGCCTTTCAGGAGCCGTTATTACTTTATTGGTTTCTTCGAAAAGCACATCGAACATGGGAGCCATTAGTGCAATGTTAAACACACTAAAAAATGCATACATTATTACTGAAAATGCATACAAAGGCAAGTATGAACCTAGCCCTTTGGCATACGTAAGAATTCGTAGGTAAGTCTTCATTAAATTATTAAGTGTGCAAAATTAGCTTAACTAATTAAAACTCTTGCAATCTCTGGGCGATGTTCCATCGAAAAGCAAAGGAATAAATGGTTGATTTATTTGCAAAAGTTGGCTCATCGCTTTTTTGTTCTCGCGAAATAACCTTTAGATCCACAAATACATTATGCTTTAGTTGATAGGTGGTTGTAAAATCCATAAACATCAGCGAACTAGCAATTCCTTGCCCAGTAAAATTGCCATACTCTTGTTCACGTGTGTTATAGTCTTTTAAAATATCTTTTCCCCAATTGCTATTCTTATCAATATCTAATCCATAGGTAGCATAAATTAGTTTGGCTGTAAAGTTTAATCTTGGTATGGGTTGATACCTTAATATGCCAATCATTTCTTTAAAATTAGCACCTAGTGGGTGTGCCATTGCTTGGTTATAATTTGCGTAGTTGG
>CAZQWZ010000218.1:0-4511 GCA_964596935.1 uncultured Roseivirgaceae bacterium | reverse complement strand
AAGTATTAGGATCAAATAAATATCTTTACAGTCTTTCCTTCATTATAGTAAAAATCAAAAGCATCTCTATTGAAAAATCTTAAAACTCTAACGTACTTACTCCCAATTCTTCTTTTCCTAACCCAGTTCAATAGTTATGGTCAAAATGTTGACTTAAAAGAGGCAGCTAGAGAAATCATTACCAGTGCGAAAACTTGCGCCCTTATCACCTTAGACACGAAAGGCCGAGCAAGGGTTAGAGCCATGGAAACTTTAATTCTTGAAAGTGATTTTACTGTATGGTTTGGCACCAACCCTAAAAGCAGAAAGGTGAGTCAAATTAAGAATGACCCTAGAGTAACTATATACTATCTTGATAGTGATGAATCGGGCTATGTGATGCTGCATGGAAATGCTGAAATAATAAACGATGAAACTGCAAAAGAAACACATTGGAAAGAAGAATGGGAAGCTTTTTATCCAAACAAAGAGGAGGGTTATGTACTAATTAAAGTAACGCCAAAATGGATGGAAGTAATTAGCAACTCTAGAGGCATTTGGGGTGATTCCATCACTTGGAAAGCACCAAAAATATTATTTTCTTTTACAGATTTATCCATTATACTCAGCCCTCCTTTGCTAACGTCATTCCTGCGAAGGAAGGAATCCGCCTTTCACAAAGTTGGGTAATTCTTACAGATTTTATCCCAATAAAGACACGTCCATATTTACAGATTCCTGCCTTCGCAGGAATGACGATAAATGTAAAAAAATGGTTCGCTCAATCTTCCTTAAGATGAAGAAAATCACTATAAATTTCCACATCATCAACATCCCTAATAAAAATTCCAATTGGTTTTTTAGTTATATGAACACCTCCATTTAAGTAAATACTTAAACGAGAATTTGCTCTAACACTAAACTGCTTCGTAAAGAGCGTTTCAGAATCCAAAAGCACCTCTATCCTTCCCTTAAACTCTTCAGGTAAATTAGATACAATTTCAATTTCGCCCTTTACTAAATCAACTATAGCAATAAGTGGCTTGTAATTTTGTTTTACTGTTTCATAAGCTACTTTCTCATTACCATAATAATCAATCACACTCCAACTTGGGCCAGGCCAACAATCGTTTAGCTGCCAAAACAAAGTACCCATACAGTGAGGACTTTGTTGTCGGTGGCTTTGAATAGCAATTTGCATGCCTATGGCTTGCGTTTGCTGAGACTTATTAACAAAATCAGTAAACGAAATTGGAGCATCGAACCAATTATTAATATGTGTAGAAATTAGCCCATTACCAATGTAGCTCTTCTGCCGATTTAGCATGGTAGCTGACTGCAACGAAAAGCTTGAATCAGCCGCAAACTTACCAATGGTTTCCATAGAAGGAAACGACTGAAAACCATACTCTACCATAAATCGCCCAACATTGGTTTTAAAGTTTTCAAAAGGCTCCCTGCCGTGCCAAACGCCCCAATAATGCATACTGCTATGATTAAAGTTCTCGGGAGTTCCCCAATTACTTAACGGAGATGTGCTTACATAATTAACAGTTGGATTAAGTTCAGAAACCACTTCTGGCAAAAGCGATTGAAACATATATCGGTAGTTATCCCAAATTTCAACTGAATCGGCTGAAGAATACCCATATTGGTTTTGCCAGCCCCAATTGCTCCAAGCAACTTCTATCTCGTTATTACCGCACCACAAAGCTATACTTGGGTGTTTTCGCAACCGAGTTACATTTTCTATGGCTTCTTGTTTTACATTCTCTAAAAAAGCAGAATCATTAGGGTATAAGCTGCCAGCAAACATAAAATCTTGCCAAACAAGGATTCCATTTTGGTCGCATAACTCATAGAAGATTTCCTTTTCATAAATACCTCCACCCCACACACGAAGCATATTCATATTGGCACCAACAACTTGCTGTATTAACTTTTTATATTGATCATCCCTTACTCTTGGCAAAAACATATCTTGAGGGATGTAGTTGGCTCCCTTCATAAAAAGAGGTATTCCATTTATTTTAAAATAAAAGGAAGTGCCAATGCTGTCTTTTTCATTAATTAACTCAACTGTTCTAATGCCATATTGTTGAGTTACTTCATCAACCAAATGGTCTTTATGCTTTAGTTGAACCACTAGATTATGTAGTGTTGGCTCACCCATTCCATTGGGCCACCAGAGTTTTGGATTTTCAACCACTTTATTTATTCTGATGATGTTATTTCCGCTATCTAATTCAATTGGCTCCGTTCGCCCATTAACTAATAACAAATAACTCTTTTCCTTTTCTAATGAACTCTCAACGCTTACTTCATATGTCAAGTAAGCTTTATCCTCCACAATAGAATCGGTTTGTACAAACACATCCACAATTCTAACATTGTTCCAAGTTGTTAGTTTCACATCCTTCCAAATACCAGAAGTAATAAATCGAGGACCCCAATCCCATCCAAAATGGTAGGCCGCCTTGCGTGTAAACGGACTCACTTTTAAATCAACCGTTTCGTTACCAGCAGGCAATTTATGTGTGTAGCTTTCTGCTTTTTCCTTATTATAATTTAGCGGTGAAGTGAACTTTACTTCCAATAAATTGGCACCCTCAATAACATAATCCTTCAAATCTGCTTGCCAACTCCGAAACATATTATTAGCTATAATCACTTCTTTGCCATTTACAAAAACGGAAGCATAGGTATCCAATCCTTCAAATTCTAACTCAATATGTTGTTGATTTAATTGGGTATCTGTAATTTCAAACTCCGTTTTATAATTCCAATTCTCATCCTCAATCCATTGTAAATCCAACTCATTGGTTCCCCAAAAAGGATCATTAATTAATTTATTATTGAGCAAATCGGTGTGAATTACACCTGGTACAGTAGCTGAATACCAAGTGGAATCTTTGGCATTTGAAAACTGCCAATTTGAATTGAGCAATGTGGTTTCTCGCTGTTCAGGAACAACACAAGAGAATATGTTTGTAAATACAATAACAGAGAATATAATGATTCGCATTAAAATAGATTTATGATACTATTGATCTTCTCTTCATCTACAATCATTAATTCACCCATTGAAAGAGCCAACGTATCTCCTTGAGGTTTATGCGCAGTAAAATGTAAATTACTAACTCCTGAGTTGCTAATTTTTATGGCATTACTTGAGTTAACCCCACTCCCAGCCATAATCTCAATTTTATTCCCATAATTGGTTTGTAAGTCTTTAATTACTTCTAACCCTTGTTCGGCTTTGGGTTGCAAGCCCGATGTTAACAATCGGTCAAAGTCCATTTCAATTAGTTGTTTGATGGCTATTTTATAATCACTCACAAAATCAAACGCACGATGAAAGGTGACTTGCATATCCAGTGATTTTGCTAATAACAGCAGCTCTTTATTAGCATCAGCTATAAGGTTATCATCCGTTAAATTTCCAAATACCACACCATGTGCTCCTGCTGTAGCAGCTGCTTTAATGTCAGCTTTCATAATAGCAATATCATCAGATGTATAATTGAATCCACCTTCTTTGTGGCGTATCATTACGTGTACTTCTACTGATGATTGCTTAACACAGGCCTCGATTAACCCAACACTTGGCGTTAGCCCTCCAATAGATAATGCGGAGCAAAGCTCTATACGTTTAAACCCAAATTTATCCGCAGCTAAAGCACCATTAAGTGAATCTGTACATAATTCGAAATTCATTTTACAAAGTCAATTATTTTTAATGATTGATTTAAAAAAAGATGGAAACTCAGCTTTAAAGGTTATATACTCTTTGGTATAGGGATGTTTTATCGTTAAGGTTTCCGCATGAAGCGCTAGCCTTTTTATACCCTTATCAGGGTTTCCATACATTTTATCTCCTACTATCGGATATCCTTTTTCTGCTAGATGAACTCTAATTTGATTCTTTTTACCCGTAAAAAGGTTGATTTCAAGCAAGCTAAAATCATTCGATTCCTTTACCAATTTATAGCCTGTTTTGGCAAATGCCCCTTTTTCGATATCCTTTGTTGAATACATTCTATGTGCCTTATTTTCCAGTAAATAAGAAGTAATCTCACCTTCTTTTTCTTTTAAAATACCGTGCACAATTGCTACATATAATTTGGTAAAACTCTGCCAATTGTCTTGCAGAAATCGTTTCACGCTTTCAGTTTTAGCAAATATCAAAACACCGGAGGTTTCTCTATCTAACCTATGTACAATAAACACAGTACTCTTCGATTTATAATTGCCTTTTTTTACATAATTATTTAACAAGTGAAAGGCAGTTTTCTCCTTCTCTCTAAAAGTGCTTACCGTGAGTAAACCAGCTACTTTATCAACCACAATTATGTCGTGGTCTTCAAATAAAATAGTAAGCCCAGGTGGTTGATGCTTTTTTGAGGGTCTTTTAAAAGGCTTTCTTTTTTCTGTCATTTCAATCTATACGTTTACTTCGATTTTTCGTATGCTTCCTTCAAATAAACAATTAACCCGGATTATTCATGGAATTTAGTGGGTGTAGATACAAG
>CAZQWZ010000217.1:0-4528 GCA_964596935.1 uncultured Roseivirgaceae bacterium | reverse complement strand
ATAACGTTTTATTTTCATTAGATTAATATGTATCTATGTGCTTACCTCTATAATTTTTTATTCTGAGGCACAAAGAATCTTATACGGTTAGACGGTCATCTTCAAGAAGGAGAAGATGCCTGCCCGAGGCCGGGCGGGCTTCGTACCTCAATAGAAAAAAATTAATGAATAATACTAAACAATCTGCTCCAACGAATTTTATCAGTAAAGCCACCTGCAGGGTCAATTGACATCCATATAAATAAAGCTTTACCTACAATATGATCGGCAGGAACAAAACCCCAAAATCGAGAGTCCAGTGAGTTGTGGCGGTTATCGCCCATCATAAAATAGTAATCTTGTTTAAATGTGTAAGAGGTGTAGGCCTCGCCATCAATTGTTAAACTTCCGTTGGCGATGGTAACCACATCATGGCCTTCATAAAATTGAATTACATACCCATATTGAGTTAACGTTTCTGCATTAACCTTTATGGTCATTCCTTCGGATGGGATTGTCATTGGGCCCCAAAAATCTGTGTTCCAAGGGTATTTAGTGGCATCAGGATAAATTCTGCCCTCTGCTTTTCCTTCTAAACCCTTGAAAACCTCTACACTTTTAATAAAGGGTAACTTCTCAAGTTCTATGGCTGTTTCAGGTTTGGTAAAAATTCCGTAACCTCCTCTCGTTTGGCCATATTCAGTAATGTCGTATTTATCGAAAATACGCTGATTAAGGTTTTCATTAGTTTTTAGAAAGTACCTAAACTGCATTTCCGTAGGGTTGTCAGCGGGTTTATCATTTATGTACACTTGCATATCCCGCACTTCAATTTTATCACCTGCTATACCAACGCATCGTTTAATATAATTGGTTTTTAAATCAACAGGGTACTCCAGCTCTGTTGGGTAGTTAAAAACTACCACATCATTTCTTTTAACACTCGAAAATCCAGGTAATCTGTATTGAGGTAATTGGATCCAATCTAGGTAAGAAGGTATTTTTGTGCCCCAAATATATTGGTGTGTTAGTGGTACTTGCAAAGGAGTTGCAGCCGTTCTTGCTCCATAGTGTAATTTACTTACAAATAGAAAATCACCTACTAAAAGTGATTTTTCCATTGATGGAGTAGGTATGGTGAACGCCTCCATTATTAACCAGCGGATTATTGTAGCTGCAATAACTGCAAAGACAACGGCATCGGTCCACTCTTTAATTTTAGACTTTGGCTTTTCGTCTTTCTTTTTCTTAAAATTTAGAAAGCTAAAAAAGCTTTTCTTTTCATCATTAGTTGATTGCTCCATATTAGTATTTATCTGCGCCTAAAGCCTCATTAATTTTAAAACTTACAAAGGATGATATTATTATATTATTATCCAATAAATTAACTACTGTATTAAAACCTTAAAAAATCTTTCATCGAAAGCATACCTGTAGGTTTTGATTTTATAACCCATTCTGCTACAGCCAAGGCTCCTTTTGCAAATCCTTTTCTGCCATGTGCGGTATGGCTAAAACTTATCTCATCTATTTCAGACGAATAAGTTATCGAATGGGTTCCGGCAACATTAGATTCTCTCTTAGAAATAATGCCAAGTTCATTTTTTTTGTCTGTAGCATTGTTTACCCAATGGTCAATATTTTGTTCGTTTATTATTGGTTGAGCAAGAGTAATAGCTGTGCCACTAGGGCTGTCTTTTTTTTCTGTATGATGGATTTCCTCTAATTGAACATCATAGTTTTGGTTAGCCATTAATTTTGCTGCAAACTCATTTATCTTAAAGAATAAATTAACACCAATGCTGTAGTTTGATGCGTAAAAGAAAGTGCCATTATGCTGTTTGCAATAGTCTTCTATCTCTTGCCAAGCATCTAACCAACCCGTTGTGCCACTTACAACTGGAATTCTCTTTTCAATACAAATTTTAATATTATCAACTGCTTTTTCAGGATTACTAAACTCTATAACAATATCTGTGTTTTCTAAGGATAATTCTGCAATCTGATTTTGATTAGATTTACCAATTTTAAAAGAAATACTATGGCCAGCAGCCATTCCTAAATCTTCGATTGCAAGCCCCATTTTTCCGTAACCAATAAGTGCAATTCTCATCTTAAAAATTAATTTTTAGTGAGAGTCCTGTTGATTGTTGCCCGTTTGGGCTAAACTGGATAGAAGGGTCTATTTGAAACGATAAACTTTGGTTTACATCAAACTCAATTAGATGGGCATCCACATGGGCATCTACAATATTTAGCATATAAAATATTACTCCAAATATTACTAGCATATCTCTTGTTCTGCGGGTTTGGTCACGAGCACTTCTAAGGTTATTAGCTTCAAGTGTGGTTGAGTTTTTAAAATCAGGATTATCTTCAACTTCGTAAATTAAATTTTTTCTAAAAAACTGGTATTGATCGTTATTCAAATCTATAAAATAAGCAAAACCTCCAATGCCAGCCCAGATAACAGGAATTTTCCAATATTTTTTATTGTATGCCTGGCCAAGCCCCGGTAAAGCTGCGGAGTACCAGGCTGCTTTATTAGGGTCGTGGTCTTTATATACCATTTCAATTTCCTCTACAACTTCGGGCTCTTTAAGTTGCCTAAAACCAATAATGCTATCTTGTTGATATATGGGATCTGTGGTAGAAAGATTTTCAGGTTCTTGCGCTTTAAGCATTAAACTTAATCCTCCTAAAAATAAAAGCACAAGGCTTATTCGTATCATAGACTAATGTCTAGTATTTCTAATATTCTGTTTAAGTCCTGTGTAGAAACGAAAGGGATTTTTATTTCGCCTTTTGTTTTATCGTCTGCTTTAATCTGAATTTTAGACCCAAAATGAGAAGATAGCTCAGATTGAAGTTTTTGAATTTCAGGACTGATGGATTTTACCTCAACTTTTGAAGTTTTTTCCTCTCCATCAGAAACCAATAACCGTACCAACTCTTCTGTTTTACGAACCGATAACCCTTGTTGGATTATTTTTTTAAATAGGTCTAATAAAGCATCAACTTTTTCAATTCCTATAAGTGCTCGAGCGTGGCCCATAGAAATTTTCTTATCACGTATGCCTGCTTGCACATCGGGTGGTAATTTTAATAATCTCAAATAATTGGTTACTGTGCTTCGCTTTTTCCCAACACGATCGCCTAGCTCTTCTTGCTTTAAGTCGCATTCAGAAATCAAGCGTTGGTAACTTAAAGCTATCTCAATGGAGTTTAAATTTTCTCTTTGGATGTTCTCAATCAATGCCATTTCTAGCATTTGTTGATCGTTTGCAGAACGTATATACGCTGGAATAGCTTTTAATCCTGCAAGCTTCGAAGCTTGAAGCCTTCTTTCACCAGATATTAATTGATAGGAATTAGCGCTTAGTTTCCGAACCGTAATTGGCTGAATGATTCCTTGTGTTTTAATAGATTCTTTGAGCTCGTTAAGAGCTTCATCATCAAAATGAGTACGCGGTTGAAATGGATTTGTTTCAATGCTTTCAAGAGGAATATCGTTAATGCTGTTTCTTGCAGAACCAACCATAGCTTTCCTCGGTAACTTAGGCGTATTTATTGGAGAATCGTTTAATAAAGCGCCTAATCCTCTACCTAATGCATTTTTTTTCTTGGCACTCATGCTTCGTTATTTTCAATTATTTCTTTCGCCAAATTTAAGTAGCTAATGGCTCCCTTACTTTCCGCATCGTGCACAAGTGCAGGTACCCCAAAACTAGGCGCTTCTGATAATTTGATGTTTCTAGGAATAATGGTATCAAACACGATGTCTTGAAAATGTGTACGTACTTCTTCAACAACTTGGTTTGATAGCCTTAGCCTAACATCATACATCGTAAGAAGTATTCCTTCGATGGTTAGTTCAGGGTTTAGCCGAGACTGGATTATCTTGATCGTATTCAATAATTTACCTAGGCCTTCAAGCGCAAAATATTCACATTGCACGGGTATTAACAAGGCATCAGCGGCAGTCATTGCATTAATAGTTATTAACCCTAGAGATGGAGAACAATCAATAATTATATAATCATATAGATCAACAATAGGAGCTAAAGCATCTTTCATCTTTTCTTCTCTATTTTCAAGATCAATCATTTCGATTTCTGCTCCAACAAGATCAATGTTTGAAGGAATTAGATGCAGGAACTCGATGTTTGTTTCTAGTATAGATTCTTCAATAGCAACCCCATCAACCATACATTCGTAAATACTTACTTCAACAGATTTTGGATCTATACCAATGCCAGAGGCACTATTTGCTTGAGGATCTGCATCAACAATTAATGTTTTGTATTCAAGCGCAGCTAAACTTGCAGCAAGGTTTATTGCTGTTGTAGTTTTTCCAACTCCACCTTTTTGATTTGCTATTGCAATTACTTTTCCCATAAAAATACTTGTTGCCTTTACCCGTAATAATGTAAAAATATGACTAGCGCAAAGTGTAGTTTTAAAACATTTTGCGCTAGTGTAATGTTAGCAAAGATATGAGAATAATTGATAGTTAAAATGCCAATGTTCAATTATCAATTAACAAATA
>CAZQWZ010000216.1:0-4580 GCA_964596935.1 uncultured Roseivirgaceae bacterium | reverse complement strand
GTACCTACATAAGCCTACCCTCTCATTACCAAAAACACCATATAACCTACATAAGCTGAGAAAAACCAAGCTCCTTCCCAACGACTTATAACTGTTTTCTTACCAATTATAACCGCCAATATTAGCATGGTACTGGCTATAATAATCATAAATATATCTGAGTTACTTACTACCTCAAAAGCAAGAGGTTTAATGGTGGCACTTAGGCCTAAAATCCATAATAAGTTAAAAATGTTTGAGCCAATAGCATTGCCTACAGCAATATCTGTATTGTTTTTACGAACTGCCACAATAGAGGTTACAAGCTCTGGTAAAGAAGTGCCAATTGCCACCACGGTTAACCCAATAAATGATTCGCTCATTCCGTAAACACCCGCAATATGTATGGCGCCTTCTACCACCCAGTGGCCACCAAAAAACAAACCTACCATACCAATAAGTATATACCCAACTGACTTTCGGGTTGACATTTCTTCAATATTAAGCCCTTCTATCTCATCATTATTTTGTTTGGCTACCACATATATATAGCCCAAAAACATTACAAAAAAGAATAAAAGAACCAAGCCATCGTATCTTGATAAAAGAAGCCCATCAGCAGGATCCGCTTCGTTAAAGAGAGTGGCATTGGCTAAAAACCCAACTAAAAGAGTAGCAATTAATGAAAAAGGAATCTCACTAAAATAGGTATTTTTAGTAATGGGCAATGGTTTTACTAGTGCTGTTATTCCTAATATTAAAAGAATATTAGCAATATTACTACCAAGTACGTTACCTATGGCTAATTCTGAACTGCCACCAAAACTTGCCACCAAGTTTACAAGTAACTCGGGCAAGGAAGTGCCAAATGAAACAATGGTAAGACCAATTATAATACTTGGTAGCTTTAAACTTTTACCGATAGATGCTCCTCCATCAACTAATAAATCTGCTCCTTTTATTAGAACAACAAAGCCAAGTACAAAGAATACGTAGATCATAATACAATTTAAATAAAGAGATTTAACAAGCCCTCTTTAACTAATCTGTACATTAAAACAAGATGGTTTTAGATAATACAGTGTACAATAATAGCTTAACCGCATTTTAAAATAGCATTTTAATAAGTTAAATTTTACTACATAAAAGAACTTTTGCTTTGTTTTCAAAATCTCGAATAGCAAATATATAGATGTTTCCTCCTGCCTTTATTCCTGTTTTTTTTCTTATTTCATCAACACTATCAGGGAAATTACGAACAGAAATATTTGCTTTCAAATCTGGCAATTGAGATTTTATTTCCTTTTTATCATATTTTAAAACCTTATCAACACTAAAAACTCTTCCTGGGAAATTATTCTCAAATACACTAGAGGTATATAGGTGTGTGTTCGTATTTAGTTTGTTAAGATTAAACGTTAGCGCAAGCAAGTCTGATTTCCCTGTTTTTAAAATAGCAGCATTTGGCTCATATAAATAAGTCAAAGCCTCACTAATTTTTGCTTGTTTATTTTCCTGCCAATTGGCTATAAACGGGTTGCTATATGCTAAATCAACGGCTACTAATTGAATCGCTTTTACTACCACATTAGACTGTATAAAAAGAAGCTCTTTCACTTCATTTTTAATGGCTACCACATGAACTTCTGTTACGTTATCCAATTGATTAAGACCTTTAGTAATGTCTAACATAGGCGAAGCTTTTATTACAAGGGAAGTTGCATTTTGAAGGAGCTCCGATTGAAGTGATAGTATGTTTGGGGAGCAATCTTCAAGTAAAAATAATTTTTTTGTTTGATCTCTGCGGGCAGGGTCAATGTAAATTAAATCTATATTTCCCTTAAAACTGGTTATAAAGTCTTCGCTATTGGCATTTAATACCTCAATATTAGCAGCTCCTAGGAGTTTAAAATTATATGCGGCTATTTCAGCTAAATCCTTATTGAGATCAATATAAATTACCTTTTTAAATTGTTTGGATAGGTAAAATGCATCTACTCCCGCTCCGCCTGTTAAATCAATGGCCAAATCTCCTTTAAAAAATTTCGATTTATAAAGTGCCGCCTGCTCAGAAGAGGATTGCTCCATAGATAATAATGGAGGCATAATAATGCCTTCGGTATTAAACCAAAGCGGCATTTTGCTTTTGGCCTTTTGTTTAGCTCTAATCTGATCTACAACAAGATTTACAGGAATAGTTGGGTATTTGTTTTTATTGAAAAGCAACCTATCTAAATCACTATTTTTATGTTTTTTAATAAATGCTAAAACCTCGGGTTGTAGCAACTTACTAAGCATTAGCTAATGTTTTAGCAATTAAATACTCCGCTATTTGAACCGCATTAGTAGCAGCTCCTTTTCGTAAATTATCTGCCACAATCCACATATTTAACGTATTTGGTTGAGTTTCGTCTCTACGGATTCTACCCACAAAAACATCATCTTTGCCATGGGCAAATAAAGGCATTGGGTATTCGTTCTCAGCAGGATTATCCTGTACAATAATGCCACTGGCATTAGATAATAATTCTTTTACTTTAGCAATATCAAAATCACTTTCAAATTCAACATTTACTGATTCTGCATGCCCTCCAACTACAGGTAGTCGTACGGCTGTTGCTGTTACTTTTATGGAATCATCTCCAAATATTTTCTTTGTTTCGTTCACCATTTTCATTTCTTCTTTGGTGTAATCATTTTCCAAAAACACATCAATATGAGGAATTACATTTTTATCGATAGGGTAAGGATAAACCATATCGCCTTCAATGCCATTGCGTTCGTTATTCATTTGGTCAACAGCAGCTTTTCCTGTACCTGTAACCGATTGATAAGTAGAAACCACCACACGCTTTACTTTATACGCTTGATGCAAAGGAGCCAAAGCAAGCACCATTTGAATGGTTGAGCAATTTGGGTTGGCAATAATTTTATCCTCCGCAGTAAGTTCGTTGCCATTTATTTCGGGCACGATAAGTTTATTTTTTGGGTTCATCCGCCAAGCCGAAGAATTGTCAATAACGGTAGTACCTACATTCGCAAACTCAGGTGCATATTTTAAAGATGTATCCCCTCCAGCTGAAAAAATGGCAATAGTTGGTTTTTGATCAATAGCCTCTTGCATGCTAATAATCTCATATTCTTTATTCTTAAAACTTATTTTCTTGCCAATTGACCGTTCTGAAGCTACCAATAATAGCTCGTCAAAATATACATTTCTTTCATTCAATACCTGAAGCACCTCGCTTCCTACCAACCCTGTGGCCCCAATAATTGCAAGTTTCATAAAAATATCCTTTATTGTCTTTTCTAAATTTACTAACCTTACAAAACTAGTGAAAGGCCTTATTATTCTTGTTATAGTATTAGGTGTTTATACAGCTGCATTTTCGCAATGGAGCGATGATTTTTCGGATAGTGAGTTTACTTCCAACCCTACATGGCAAGGAAATAGTGTTGATTTTATAGTTGATGGTGAAATATTAAGGTTAAATGCACCAGCTATAACAGGAAGTTCCTATTTAGTAACTCCTTCAGATATTAGTTTAGAAGCAGAGTGGAGTTTCTTTGTCAAGCTAGATTTTAACCCCTCCTCTAGCAATTACATAAAGGTCTATTTAATGGCAGACTCCCTTAATTTGGATAACAGCCAAAATGGCTATTTTGTGAAAATTGGAGGCACTTCCGATGAAGTAAGTTTATATAAAGTGGCAGATGGTTCAGAATCAATAATTATTGATGGTGCTGATGACCGAGTGAAGATTTCTGTGGTTGAAATCTTTGTAAATGTGAAAAGAAATTCAACCGGAGATTGGGAGTTAAGTTCAAAATTAATTGCCGAGTCAGCGTTTATTTCAGAAGGAGTTATCAATGATGTTAAAATTCAAAATTCAACTTATTTTGGTGTGTTTTGCAAATACACTTCCACACGATCCACAAAGTTTTATATAGATGATATAGCCGTTATAGGCAGCCCTTATGTTGATTCAGACCCTCCCTTATTAGTAGGCTTTTCAACCCCAAATAGCAAACAAATAAAGCTCCATTTCAACGAGAAGTTAGATTCTCTCGAATCTCTAAATTTGTATCATTACAACCTTAATGATTCCATTTCTCCTATTAATGTAGAAGCTATTCAAGGAGATACTCTATTACTAAATTTTAATAATGAGCTAGCATTAATAAACAATCTACAAATAACAGCGTTATCGGATGTAGCAGGAAATAAACTTGATACGCTAATGCAAATTATTTTTGTTGATCTTGCACCTTATAACTACAGAGATTTGGTTGTTAATGAAATATTTGCTGACCCTAACCCGCAAGAAGATTTGCCTGCATTTGAGTTTGTGGAGTTTTTTAATAATTCTGATAGAATTATAGATTTAGAAGGATGGCAATTTACAGATGGTTCAAAAATTGGCACTTTCGAAAAGCATCTTCTTTTTCCTGATTCGTTTCTTATAATTTGTCCTGTAGAAGCAGTATCAGCATATCAAACCTATGGAACTACTATTGGTTTAAGCAATTGGCCAGCACTAAATAATGGAGGAGATTCCCTTACACTTACAAGTAAATCGGGAATTATTATAGATTCTCTC
>CAZQWZ010000215.1:0-4581 GCA_964596935.1 uncultured Roseivirgaceae bacterium | reverse complement strand
TTTTTCTGCTGTTGCTCACTAAGTTTAGCATCTCCGTGTGCCCACAAATAGCTATTAAGAGGCATTTCGCCTTCTTCAACTTCTTCTTCAATTTCTTCTAGCTTATGCAGCTTTCTTTTGATTGAATAGTTTCCCCATTCCGAAAAATTCAACTCTTCGCGAGCTTCATTAATATGGTTCTTAACCCACCAACTAACGGGGGCTACATTAGTGTACCACGGATATGCAGAGTTATTTGAATGGCAATCGAAACACGAAGTTTTAAGTATCGTTTGCACATCCTCAGGAACTTGCTCTACTGCAAATAGACCAACCTCTGGATTTGAAGTTGGGTTGGTTTTATCAATTCTAAAAAATTGTATTACCACCAGTAACACAACTACTCCAATAATTATTTTATTTTTCATAATTAAAAATACAGTTTAGTCAGCATATAAAAATCTCCGTGAAATTCCCAAAGCTACAAAATATTGATCCGTACTTAATAGTGCACCTGAAATATCAATTTGGGTTTCGGAATTTAATAGAAAAGTAGCTCCTGCATTAAATTGCTTAACCTTATCATCATACACTCCTTCGATAAAAATACTTGCCTTATCACCGATTGAATATCCTAAAGCCAAAACTGCATAATATATTTCACCCTTGCCAATGTTAACAGTGCTGCCCAGTTTCTCCGTAATTTTTTGTGACCAAGAAGCTCTAAAGTTTACTAAATTAAGCTCACTTCCAAATGAGCCTTGAATGGATACCCCTGGCTTATAATCGTTTTGTTGCCACAAACTTACTTTAGCACCAAAATAGGTTGAATTAGAGCCATAAGAAGTAAACAATCTTACTTCTGCTCTTTTAGAAACTGCCATTCTAAAAAGCCCATCCATGGTAGTGGTATCGTTCCAATAAACGAAGCCTTGCTCAAATTGAAAAGTGTTTTTAGAGATTGTATGCGAACTTGTAGATGTTGTTGGGCGCTCAGTTCCAATGGTTCCTTGAGCTTTTAATTCAACAGAATTAACGAATAGTAAAATAACAAAAATGGCACCTACCTTAAAAATATCTTGCTTCGCCATTTATTTATTCTTCAACATTTTAATTGAAAACCACCCAAGAATAAAAATAGCAATAAACATAATAGCCCAAAGCCATATATCTTCCTTAATTAAGGCATCATCTTCAGAATTTGTATTTGTACGAGTGTCAATTTCACCCTCAACATTAACTTTAGTAAGGTTAGAAGGAATATTGGTTTCAAATCTATTTATATCATAATTAGGCATAGGTGCTTGTTTATTGCCATACAGCAAATAATATGAGGCCTTTGCATTAAACCTTGCTATTAATTGATGTACATCTGCTCGTACATTCGATACTTGATAAGTTAATGGCTCGTTATCTCCATTTTCAATTATCAATTTCAGTTTCTTAACCACTGTATTAGAAAATCTAAATTCATTTGTAGCCAACGAGCTCATAGTAGATGTGTAAATGGTTTTATATACATCATGCCAACCTGTATTATTTTCAATACTATCAATTGAATATTGTATAGTTATAGGCCTATAGTAATCAATTGCATCAACCACATTTAATTTTATATAGGATACAGGCAATGCTTCATCCAATTCGATAGAGATTACAGTTTGAGAACCATTTTCTGTTTCTGTAATTAGATGAGGTAGGATTTTAGGCAGAATATATTCGCCTTTATCAAAGCTTGTTTTCTTAATACTAACATTATCTAATGTAGGATTTACCTGAGTTGGAATAAAAAGACGGTAGTATCTAAACTTAGCCTTTTCAAATGTGAGTGAAGAATGTTTATACGAAGCAAAATTATTTTCAATTGAAAGTACTCTACTTCCTTCTAATATAGTAAACCACTCTTCTTGGTTTTGGCTTCCTTCTAATGTAATTAACCAATCGTAATTGGATTTATTAAAATCAATAGTAATGTAATTTATAAATTCATTATCAGGAACCTCGAACGTATAATAATACCCTTTGCTATTTTTAACCTGATTAATCAATTCAAACTTTACGGATTCAGAATTAAACTTATCTGACTGAACTTTGAGGATATAAGGAGCCTCAACGGTATCGCCATTAACTTTTACGCCTATAATTCTTATATCAGAAAAATCAGTATTTATCTTATCAAACACATCGTTAGGCACTCTTACGATATGCCATTGGTTGTTAATGCTATTCAGCTTTCGCTTATAGGTGTAGTTATTATAAGATTGAGATAGTACTGATGCTGAGATCAGCATACACCCAATAAATAAGCTATTCTTTAGTTTCATCATCTCCAAAAATTAAATTCTTATACTTATTATACAAGAATGATATCACTAATAATAATATTCCTAGCACTACAAAAACAATGGTTTTAGCAATTGTGTTAAGATGTGAAATATCGTAGAAAAATAGTTTCAATAACGTAATGCCAAATAATGCCATAGCTCCCAATCGGAGCTTTTCGTATTTCCTAAAAATACCTATTACAATAAGTGCAAGTGAGTAAACTCCCCATAAAATACTTAGCCCTAATTTATACGATTGGGTTGAACCTGCATAATCCATCCAATGAATTAGCTCGCTGCTAAGCAACCATAAAACGGTGCTGTAAAAAACCAAAGCAAACACTTGCTTTAGTTTTATTTTTAAAAAATCTTGGCGAGTATATAGGTAACTAACATAAACTAACCCTGCCAAAAATGCTAAAGAAACATATCTAATACCTATATAAAATGAACCACGAGTAAAATACTCAGCCATTTCTTGTGATAAAAAGTCTTCTCTTAATTCGCTTATCAAGTATAAGCCCGAAGTTAAAAATAACAAAAGAACAAACGCATTAAAGCCAAGATTTACCAATCCTAACAATCTATTTTTAAGTACTTTATGGTTTATAATGGATAGTACTGTAAAAAAGAACATCGTATAGATGTAGCTCCAAACTCCTCCCATTTTTTTAAGAGAATAATTAAGCTCAGTATATGTATCACCAGATCCATCATTATAAGCTATAATTACTTCTGAACCATAAAATGCTTGATCCCAATAATTGCTTATTTCCATTGAAAAGCTCATATAAAGAAGCACCAAAAACGAAGTTGGAATAGCCAACTTTATAAGGGAGTTTAGTCCATTATTTTTAAGTATTGGAGACGTTACTTCTATTTTATTAGTAAAGTAATTGATTGCACCAAAACCTAAAACTACCAATAGCGAACTTAAGAATTGAACATTGAAAAAAGGAGTAAGCCACTCTTCAGGAATACTCCAACTAGTGTTACCATAAACATCATCCCAATCTTGAAAAATACTAAAGAAGGCAATAGCAATTAATGGGTAAGATAATTTCTCATATACTCCAATTTGCTTGGCTCTGCCAATCCAAAATAACAAAACAGCCTCTCCTATCCATAAAAGTGTAACCCAATGCCCATTTAATTGCACAGGTACAGCAATTGTAATAAAAGTAAGCACTAACCCAATAATGAGATAAAACAGGTTTTTATCGGCCAATTTTTGTTTGTAGATATATATACTAACTCCAAAATGGGTTATGGCATTTAGTATAGTAAACAAACCTAAATATTTACTGGCAAAATCTGTATCGCTTAAAATTGCATAGCCTAACCCATAAAACACAAAGGAATTAACTAATAACAATACAATATCCAATTTATTAAATACCTCTTTATTTATAAGTTTATACCCTATAAATACGGTATAAAAGGTTACGTAAAAGATGGATAAGAACGTGAGAAAAGTTGCCAATTCTTCTGTAGCATCAAGCTTTTCTCCGCCTGCAATAAAAATAAGCCAAGTAAATACAAAGGCCGTGTAGTACAAAGATTTCCAATATTTTTTGAGCGAAACTGAAAGGATGCCTAAATTGATAATTGCTGTATAAATAAATAACATGGTAGCACTGCCACTCCCATCGCTTAGTAAAAATGGAACTGCATATGCACCCACAAAACCTATATGAGCAATAACTTGCCTATTATAATTAATGGAAGCAAACGTAGTAAAGCCTGTAAAAACAACCATCAACCCAAATGCCATCATCTTGGGTATTAGAGCATAAAAATCATAGGCAGCATAGGTTAAAAAATACAAGATTGCCAAGGCGCCACTTAATAGCACGGCACTGTAACTCTCGTATTTCGGTTTAAGTTTAATTGCTAAAACCAATAACCCAATAGCAATTAAGTACCCCGTAATTATTCTTGTTAATGGGCTAATCATCTGGTGATCGATGGCATATTTAACTCCAATACCCACCCCAATAATTAAAATGATAATACCTATTACGCTAATTAAATTTTCACCAATAAATTTTTCGATATTATTTTTAACATCAGGTGGAGCTATTTTATTGAAAGTATTAGAAAAAAACTGATTGGGTGGCTTCTTTATTTTATCAAATACAAAAGGCTCTAATGGTTTAAGTTTAGAAGACTCAACAGGAGCAGCATCTTGCTCTGTTTCGTCAACATACTTACGATTGTAAATACTTATTTTAAGTTCTCTTATCTCCCCAGAAAGGTCTTTTTGTTTTCTCTCAAG
>CAZQWZ010000214.1:0-4637 GCA_964596935.1 uncultured Roseivirgaceae bacterium | reverse complement strand
GTTAAAATTGGTTAAATAATACAATTATCAATGTGGTTACAACTGATTTTAATAATTTCGCCCTTGTGCTTATTTAAAACTAAGCAAAACCCATAAAAAGTAAGTTAATGAACTATAATAAAATAAATAACATCACCGGTTGGATTGTGTTTATAATTGCCGCTGCAACCTATTCGTTAACCGTTGAGCCAACAGCTGGTTTTTGGGATGTAGGAGAATTTATTGCGGTTTCGTACAAACTTATGGTACCTCACCCTCCTGGTGCTCCTCTGTTTCTGTTAATGGGTAGGATGGTATCCTTTTTAGCCATGGGCGATACACAAATGGTTGCCTTCTGGATAAATATGTTAAGTGCTATGTCTGCTGCATTTGGTATTTTATTTATGTTTTGGAGCATTACGCTAATTGGGCAAAAAATATTAAAAGTTAAGGAAGCAGAAATAAATACAACACAACTTATTAAGCTAATGGGAGCAGGAGCAGTGGGGGCTTTGGCTTACACTTTTTCTGATACCTATTGGTTTTCAGCGGTTGAAGGTGAAGTATATGCGATGTCATCATTTTTAACGGCTTTTGTGGTTTGGGCAATGCTTAAATGGGAACATATAGATGACCAGAGCAGAGCTAACCGTTGGATTATTTTAATCGCTTATGTATTTGGCTTATCTATTGGGGTTCACCTTTTAAACCTAGTTACCATACCTGTTTTGGGGCTTATATATTACTTTAAAAAGTATGATAGTGTAACGAAAAAAGGGTTGATCTACACGCTTGGTATAAGTGGTGCAATTATCATACTCATCAATAATATTATCATTCCTGGCTTGCCTTCTTTTGCTGGTTCTTTAGAAATATTTTTAGTTAATTCCATTGGCTTGCCCTTTGGGTCAGGAATAATTTTGGTAATACTAGGGGTTGTAGGAGGGCTGGTTTACGGCATCTATTATTCAAATAAAAATAAAAAAGAAATACTTAATGTAGCTTTATTAAGCTTAGCTTTTGTTCTTATTGGTTATTCATCTTACACGATGGTGGTTATACGTTCGGCATACAACCCTCCTATTGATGAGAATAATCCTGAAGACATCATTAGCATGGTATCTTACCTTAAAAGAGAGCAATATGGCACTAGGCCATTAATGTTTGGCAGGTATTATACAGCCGAACTAATTGAACAGAAAAAAGGAGCACCTGTTTACGTAAAGGGAAAAGACAAATACGAAATTGCTGATTACAAAATTGAGCAAGTATTTGACCCAAAAGAAACCACGATATTTCCACGAATTTGGTCTGCCTCACATGCTAAATCTTATGAAGAAAAATTAGGATTACGACCAGGCGAAAAACCTTCATTTGTTGATAATATAAGCTTTATGCTCACCCACCAAATGGGACATATGTATTGGCGCTACTTTATGTGGAACTTTTCGGGCAGGGCAAGTGATATTCAAGATGCTACTTGGCTAAGCATTGCTGATGCTTTTAAAGAGGTGCCTGACAGTATTAAAGCCAATAGAGGCAGAAATAATTACTTAATGCTGCCTCTATTATTAGGTATAATTGGGCTAATATTTACTTACAGAAAAGCCCCAAAACAGTTTTTTATCTTGCTAACCCTATTCTTTTTAACAGGCTTAGCCCTTATACTTTACCTAAATTCGCCTGCAAGTGAGCCTAGGGAAAGAGATTATATTTATGTAGGCTCATTCTATGCATTCTCCTTTTTTATAGGCTTTGGTGTGTTAGGAGTAGCCTCTTTGCTAGGCAAAATACTTGATAACAAAAAAGCTGCAATAATAGCAGGTGCTATTTCTTTGGGCGTACCTGTACTTATGGCCACCCAAAACTGGGATGATCACGATAGATCAAATAGGTATTTTTCCGTTGATTCAGCCAAAAATTTCTTAGCCTCTTGCGCACCTAACGCCATACTATTTACGGGGGGCGATAACGATACTTTCCCTTTATGGTATGTGCAAGAAGTAGAAGGCTTTAGAACCGATGTGCGTGTGGTGGTGTTGAGCTATTTTAATACCGATTGGTATATCGATCAAATGACAAGGCAGGCATACGAATCAGAGGCATTCCCATTTACATTAGAGTATGAAAATTACCGCCAAGGCGGGCCAAATGATATGGTTGCATTCGATCCTAATTCGGGTTATAAAGGAGCTATTGATTTAAAACAATATATAAACCTCCTTAAAAAAGGAGATAAGAGGTTGCAGTTTCAAACACAGTTTGGCGTTAATAGCATGATTCCTAGCCAAGAAGTATTTTTAAATATTGATACAGCTGCGGTTCTGAAAATGGGAATTATTCCTAAAGGAAAAGAAAGTTTAGTGGTAGATAGAATCCACATGAAAATGAAAGGCAGCTACCTTGAAAAGAAAGACCTTATGATTTGGGATATTATTGCCACTAATAATTGGGAACGCCCAATCTATTTTAATAATACCTCTAAACAAGGCATTCGTTTTAATGTTGATAAGTATTTGGTGCAAGAAGGAAATGCCTTCCGATTGCTACCAATTACCGACATCAACAACCCAAATATGATGGTGAATACGGAGCTTATGTACGATAATATGATGAATAACTTCTTTTACAGAGAGTTGAATAACCCTGATGTATATTATAATGAGGATTATAGAAAATTTGTTTTAAACCACCGCGTTAATTTTAATACCCTTGCCGTGGCTTTAATGCGCGAAGGCAAAGAAGACAAAGCTCGTGAAGTAATTCTAAAAAGTTTAGAATTAATGCCTGATGCTGCTATTCCTTTGGATTACACTTCAGCCTCCACAATTGAATATTTATTCTTATTAGGCGAAAAAGAGAAAGCGCTAGAATTGGCTATTATACTGGGCAATAGATCCGATGAAAAACTGGGATATTACATCGAAAACAATAATAATATAGGCTACGAGCTACAATCTAACTTGGTAATTTTAAGAGAGCTTGCACAAACTTTAAATAGATATGGCGAGCTTGAATTAGCCGAAAAATTTGCCAATGCTTTGGATAGCCATTATCAAATGTTGCAGATGTAAAAGTTTAGTTTTAACGGTTTGTGAACCGAGTAGGTGTGAGAAGTTTCACCCTAAACCTCTCACACCTGTGTGCCGAAGCACTCTGGTGCGCAGGCACAGAACCGTGCTTGAAAGTCTCCCCTCACACGGCTCTTCTAAAATGGTTTAAATTACAAGGTTCATCCTCCTAAAAGTTGACCAAATTTAAAACAAGTTAGCTAGCCACTTCGCTCCATTTCTATTTACTCATTAATTATATATTCCCTAAGGTATTCGTGATTGCTACGCAGTTAAAGCCATCGCCTATACAACGACTTTGGTAGACCTACCATCCTCTTATTTACAGCATTCAACAGTTTATTGCCGTGGTTGATTCTTGGCACACTAAGAATAGTAGCGAATTTCAAGGCTCTGACCTTTCAATTTATCACTAAACTTTATACAAAGCTATTCACTTTGATATCAGCACTAAAACCGCTATTATTTTTATGCTTTTTTAGGTTTTAGTGCTTTATTCTACTCTTTTTGGAATTCCATTAATTTTTCTTATTTCAAGTCCAAATCTAATAGCTGTAATTCCAGTTATTATAAGTGCTATTGCAATAAAATAAACCAAGTATAGTTTCCCAAAAACAGGATTTGCAATTACAACAAAGCTTAAAAACCCAATAACAATTCCAGAAATGATAAATAGCCACCAAAAAGGTTCATTTTGTTTTTTCAATGATATACCATAACTAATTCTTGATATTGCAGTGAAAATAAACCAAATACCAACAAATAAAACAAATGTTCTCGCAAATAGTGTTGGGTATAAAACTATTGTAGCCCCTAAACCAATTTCCACAAGACCTATTAACAAGTACCAAAGCCAGCTTTTATTTCCTTTTCTGTTTTTTATAGCATAAACAGTATTACCTAAACCATTTGAAAATATGAGCCATCCAATTATCATTTTTATAACTATAAAACCTCTAGTCGGGTCAGAAATTTTTAACAAGGCAACTGCTATTAATGCAATACCAAAAAGAACAGGTATCCACCATTGTTTTTTAAAATTTAAAAGTTCCATAATTCATATTTATTTAAAATACAGATAAGATTATTAAAATAATCTTATCTGTATGAATTTGATTAATTTATTTTAGCAGGAAATTTAGTTTCTCTAAATTCTCTAAGTAGTTTTTCTGACCATTCAAATCCAGTTGCCGCATCTAATTTATTCATTACAGAATCTTTTATTTTATGTAATGATATATATAATTCGGCATACGCTTTATCTTTTTTACCGTAACCCATTTCTTCTGCTAAATGTAATTGATAATCTGCGTGATTAATAAGGTTTGTAGCTGCTTCTATATAATTTTCAGCATCAACCTTAATTTTTGACGCAGCAATAATAAACTGTTCTGCTTTAAGTATTGGAATTGGCAATATTGTTTTTTCAATAATAAGCGCACCCAAAACTTGCTGTAATATCATTTTTGAAGCTTCTGTATTGCCTTCTTTTAATAAAGCAGTTGCTACCTTTATTGCATCTGGATATTTTACAGCAGGAATTAAAACGTTTTGTATTACAATCTCACTTTTTAATTTGTTTAATAA
>CAZQWZ010000213.1:0-4641 GCA_964596935.1 uncultured Roseivirgaceae bacterium | reverse complement strand
CTGTTTCTGCAACAGGAGGCCCTTCTGCTACTATTAAATCGCACCATAATGTAGGTGGTTTACCCGATTTTATGAAGTTGAAAGTGGTGGAGCCTTTAAATACTTTATTTAAAGATGAAGTACGTAGAGTTGGTAAATCATTAAATATCTCTCAAAATATATTAGGTCGTCATCCATTTCCTGGTCCAGGGTTAGGCATTAGAATATTAGGTGATATAACTCCAGAAAAAGTGGCTATTCTACAAGAAGTAGATCATATATTTATTCAAGGGCTTAAAGAGAGCAACCTCTACGATGAAGTGTGGCAGGCAGGTGCCATGTTGTTGCCAATTCAATCTGTTGGCGTTATGGGTGATGAACGCACCTATGAGCAAGTAGTTGCTTTAAGAGCAGTTAGTAGTGTTGATGGTATGACGGCCGATTGGTCGCATTTGCCCTATGAGTTTTTGGCACAAGTTTCTAACAAAATTATTAATTCTGTTAAGGGAGTAAATAGAGTAGTGTATGACATTAGCTCAAAACCACCAGCCACCATTGAGTGGGAGTAATTTAGTAGTGGAGTTCGAAGTTAGAAGTTCGGAGTTAGAAAAATTGTATATTTCCATTTGTCTATGAATAAAAATCTATTTTTTGTATTGCTGATTTCAATTTTTGCATTTAGCGTTAGTGCCCAAAATCCATCTTCTTCTTTTAAAGCAAAGTATAATACAGCTAAGCAATTATTAGATCAAGATAAATTTGGTTTGGCTATGCAATCGTTTAAATCGTTATTGGCTACTAATGAATCCAATCACTTGGTGCCCTATGCGCAATTTTACTTAGGCTATGCTGCTTATAATGAGGGAGATGTTAACTATGCTAAAAATGCATTTTTAGAGTTAACCATTAAATATAAAGACTGGGGTAATTTAGATGCCGCTTACTTATGGTTATCTCGCATTGGGTTTGAGCAATCGGGTCCTTTTAAAGGAATGCTTTATGCCACCAAAATTTCATCCGAACCTCATGTGGCGAAGAGTAATCAATTTGTTGAAATTCAATTAAAGAATAAGCCGTTGGAGGTTTTATTGAAATTAAATAAGGAATATCCTACTAATAAAATAGTGGCTGAAGCCTATGCTGCTACTTTAAGCAAGCTGCCGAGTAGTATGGAAACAAGTGTTAAACTTGATTCATTAATAAAAGAATTTGACTTAGACCGATCTCAACTTAATAGTATTCCGCAAAGTGTGCATAAAAACCAATATTTAATTGGAATTATGTTGCCGCTTTTTATAGATAGAGTAGAAGCAACAGGAAAATACCTTAAAAAATCGTTGGCCATAGATATTTACGAAGGTGCTCAGATGGCTGCTTACGATACAGATTCCACTTTATTTAAGTTTCAAGTTTATGATACCAAAAAAGATTCGACTCAACTAAGTGCCTTTCTAACTAGTGGAGGTTTAAAAGAGTTAGATGCCGTACTTGGGCCAATCTACCCAAAGCCTGTGGCTAAAATGATTGCTATTGCAAGCAAAGAAAAAATCAACTTTGTCAATCCCACTTCATCAAACTCAGCTATTGCCAATAGTAGCCCTTATGCTTTTTTATCAAGAGCAAGTGCTGCTGATTTGGCAATTAAAGCTGCTGAGTATATGAAAACTGATTCTATAAATAAGAATGTTTTTATCTACTATGGCACCTCCGAAGTAGATTCAATTTCTGCTTATGTATATAAGCAAACAATGGAAGCAGATTCTTTTAATGTGGTTTCTATGCTAAAAATAGGAACAGAAAACAGGAGAGATGTATATGATGTTTTAACGGCTTCAGTTACAATTACAGACTGGAAATCGGTTAGTCGAATGACTAGAGAAGAAATAAATAGCAGATTTCAATTGCCAACTATCGATTATTTATTAATACAGCCAGATTCTATAGGGCATATATTTATTGCTTCATCCGATCCTACGGTACCAACCGAGGCCATGTCGGCTATTATTAGCAGGGGCGATTCTATTAAAATAATGGGTGTTGGCAACTGGTTCGAATCTAATAATGCAGGCTTTGGTATAATGGAAGGCCTTGGCGTTACTTTGGCTATCTCTGCTGTAGATGATGTTGCTACACAAGAATATAGAGCGTTGCAAATTAGATATATAAAAAAATATAAGAAGCAGCCTAGCAAATATTTCTTTAGAGGGTATTATGGAATGAAATTTATTACCGAATCACTAAAAAAATACGGCACATACTTCCAAAACGAGTATAGAAACAATGGAGGTTTTAATGATCAATTTGATTTCTCAAATTCGAACTCAAATGCTTCCATTAAAATTATTAAATTGGTAGATAATCATATTCAAGAATTGGTGGTTTATCAAATTCTTGAAGAATAGTTTAACTAGTACAAAATACGTATTTTATAAATCGGTTGATGGGAGGTATATTTGAGGCTAATAAAATTTGATAAAAACAGTATGCGTTTGAAAAGCACTTTTATTATTGTATTGGCAATGGCAATAACAGTTAATGTTTTTGGGCAAGCCAAGAAAAAATCAAAGGCATTAAAGTACACCGTTACTTATGACGACCCCTATGATATAAAAAAACTTTTTATCCATTTTCAGCCAATAGTTGGCGATATTGCTGCATTAAATGTAGTTGGAGGCTTCGGTTTAGAAGCAAACTATTATTACAAGGATCAAATGAATTTCGAGTTTTCTGGTAGAACAACCTACGGTTCGAGGTTTGATATTGCAAGAGATGCAGCCAATCGAAATGCGTTTAATGATAATACCATATCAGCTTATTTTTATGGAGATATGGGAGGCACTTACCACATTATTGATCAAACAAAGGAGTCGCAATCTAAAGTGTTACTATATAGCAAAAGATTAAAAGGAACTGAATGGGCTGCCACTGTACCTAAAAATGCATTAGTGCCTAATACAGTTAGAGAAATTGTGGGAGGAAGAGGCGGAGCATTTTTTTATACAACATCTACTGATTTAAGCAAAATACTTAGTAAGCAAGACCTCCTATTATATTATGATGATGATGGTTCTCAAGTTATAACCGAAGATTTAGACTTATACACAAATGTTTTTGCCTATGGGTTTTATGTAGGTGGTTCCATGAGCTGGTTTAAAAACTTTTCGGTAACTTTTAAATCAAGATGGCAGCCTAGTGGTGATGACTTACTATTAACAACTTACCTTGATTTATTATATGCACCAGGAATTACGATTGATGATTTATTGGTAAGAAATCCATCGGGCACACAAGAAACAGTATCGTTAGGAAATGTAAAACAATCTCCATTTGGATTTAGGGCTGGCGTAAAAGGCAAATTTAATCGTGCCCTTGGTTGGGGATATGGACTAGAATCCGGCTTGCGCCCAGGGGTTCAAAAAAATCAATTTTTCTTAACATTCAAATTGAGCTTCCCAATTTACGGTACCAAGCTTGAACAAACCGTTGAAGCCATAAATACAGAAACGGGAGAATAATGCCCTTATATTTTAATGGATTTATTAATAATTAACATCAAAGGTTTAGCACAAACTCGTGCTAAAGATGATGCATATAAGTGGGTTGCTGGCTCCAATATGGCTACTCTGCCTTTAATTGAAAATGCATACTTGCTAATAAAAAATGGACTAATCTCTGCGTTTGGAGAAATGAGTAAGGTGCCTAAAGTTGATTGTAAAAGCATTGATGCAAGCCATAAATTCGTATTGCCAACGTTTGTAGATTCTCATACCCATTTAGTATTTGCGGCAAGTAGAGAAGCCGAATTTGTTGACAAAATTAATGGAATATCTTATGCAGAAATTGCTAAAAAAGGCGGAGGAATTTTAAACTCAGCAAAGAAATTACAAAAAACATCTGAAGACGAGCTTTTTGAATTTGCCATGCAAAGAGTGAATGAAATAATAGGTTTCGGTACCGCTTGTGTTGAAATTAAAAGCGGTTATGGGCTTACCGTTGAAGATGAACTAAAGATGCTTTGCGTAGCCAAACGAATTGGCAAAGAAACTCCTTTAACAGTTAAAACAACATTTTTGGGTGCACACGCCATTCCCAAAGAATATACCAATAGAAACGAATATATTGATTTGGTAATTAATGAAATGTTGCCAAAAGTGGCAGAAGAGCAGTTAGCTGATTACATTGATGTGTTTTGCGAAAAAGGTTTTTTTACACCTGAAGAAACCGAGCGAATTGTATTAGCAGGTGAGCAGTTTGGATTAAAAGGAAAAATACACGCCAATCAATTACATATTTCAGGGGGTGTACAAGTTGGCGTAAAAACCAACTCGTTAAGTGTGGACCACCTAGAAAGTATGGGGCAAGAAGAAATAGAAGCCTTAAAAGGTTCTACAACCATGCCAACATTATTGCCCGGAGCCGCCTTTTTCTTACGCGCTTCTTATCCTCCTGCCAGAGATATGATTAATGCAGGCTTGCCAGTGGCACTTGCTACGGATTATAACCCCGGCAGTGCACCGAGTGGCAGCATGCCCTTTATGCTTTCATTGGCATGTGTTAATATGCGAATGACACCCCAAGAAGCCATTAACGCAGCTACCATGAACAGTGCCTATGCTATGGATGTACTTAATACGCATGGAAGCATAACCGTAGGTAAAGCAG
>CAZQWZ010000212.1:0-4697 GCA_964596935.1 uncultured Roseivirgaceae bacterium | reverse complement strand
CGATTTTGTTGAGGGTATTCATAATTACAAATTGGGCATTCTTTTGCACCCTTATCAATCATCATAGCACAACTAGGGCATTCTTTTTGGTTCATAATCTCAATATACGTCATTGCGAACCCATTAAGTATAGTTACAAGTTTTTAGATAGTAAAATGGGTGAAGCAATCTCTTATACCATTTCAATGTTAATATGGTATAGGGTAATTAGCAGATTGCTTCGTCCCTACCATTGACGTAGTTTGTAATAAATTGATTATCAGTACTATAAAATTATTGCTAAAAATTAGAAATTTATTAAATAATGAACAGATTGCTTCATCCCATTTACATTATTGGAAATTTGCAATTAATGCTAAGGCTCGCAATGACGAAATAGATTGTTGCAATTATGTTAAATGCTTACCTTTGCCTTATGCGCTGCCCCACAGGAAAAAATGGTTATTATTTAGAAACCGAAGCTCAAGAAGCTTTGATACGGTCGCATATTCGCTTTTTGCAAGCCGCAAAAAACTATTACAAATGCCACGACTGTGAAGAATACCATCTAACCTCTCAAGGTGAGCATAACTCCATTTTAAATAATGCTGATGTAAAGGCTCGTATTAAACGAGAGCAACAAGAGCAAGAGTGGAGTGGAAAGCGTTAGTCGTTAAACAAGAAAAAAATAAGCCCTCAATAACTAATGGCAAAACTTGGTTCGGCTAAAGTATGCCTTACTTGACACTTGTTTCTTTATCCTGTTTCTCTGTTGCAGTCTGTGCTTCTATAACTTCTTTTTCCTTTTTTTTGATAATAAACTTTCTAAGGATGCCTTCAACAGGTAAAATAGAAAACGCAATGGCTACTTGAATAAAAAAGTTAATAACAGGTGATTGGTTGGTTTCAAGTTTTGCTTCGGCAATGGTTTGTACAAATTCAACTATAAAAATCAAGGTTAAAAAGGTTAGCAACCTACTTAATATCGTAATATTATGCTTTTTGCGATTAATGAAAACAGAAAGAGCCATTAACCCCCCAAAAAAAACAAACTCAATCAAATAAAACCATGGCCGTTTCCAATAGGGAGCTAAAATTCTAAAACTGATGGATTCAGATTTTTTTTCATTTCCAAGTGCATCTCTTGCCTTAACTTCTAAGGTATAAGAACCTGCTGGTAAATATGGAAATTGTATTTCATTATTGCCTTTGCTCCATTCCGACCATTCTTTGGATAAACCAACTAATCGATATTGGTATTGAATTTGGTATATATTGGTGTAATCAAGCGATGCAAATTTAAACGATAGAGATGATTCCTGGTCAAAATCACCAAGCACTTTCGTTAATGGCAAGGAAACAGAATCTTTTTTTGCTTTTTTTAGAAACAGTGTGAATTTGCGCGTAATGGAATTAATTTTTTCTCCATTAATCTGATATAATTGGTTATTGCCTGCCACAACCCAAAACCTATTGTTTCCAATTTCGGAAATATACCGAGGGTCTTCAAACAGACTAATAAAATTTAAAGAATTGTTTAAATCTTCGCCTTTGCCATACCAAAAATGGCCAGTGTTTACCCAAAGTTTAGCATCAGAACTCAAAATCATTTTTTGGGGAAGCCCAATTTTATTTTCTAAAACCGTGTCTTTTTTAATGCTATAATCATCGTAATAATAATAGCCCGATGAGTTTAAAAAGTAGGTTTTTCCTTTGTATGAGTTTGCAAAAACTCGCTCCCAATGTGGGTTGTTTATCGGGTACACTTCAACATCATCTAGGGTGTAGGCACTGTTTAATTCTATTTTGTAAACAGAATCGGCACCACATAGCCATAGGCTATTATTTTCGCCTTGCTCTATTTGTTCAACTAAATCATCCAGCCCATCCAAAAGTCCAGTCTTTTCCCATTTCCCACTTTTTTCGGTTAGTACTTTTACTTTTTTATCGTACGTGCTTACCATTACAAATAAAGCTCCTTTGGGCGCATACATATACACCATTGGTTCATCAAAAATCTTTTTTATGTTGGTGTTTTCTAGTTCATAAATTCCTGCCAAGGTGCCAACTAAAAGTCTTCCCTTATACTCTATTAACTGAACAACCTTAGCTTCGATACTGTCAATTTTTTGATATTCATAACTTTGAGATAGTAGCTGTTTTTTTACTTGTTTTTGATAATAAGTTCTATCTCTTGTAATGGTTACAGGAGCCTTTATTTTATTTCTTTTCTTAAAGAGACCTTTCTTTTTTCTTGAAACAACCTCCCCTTCAATTTCTTCTGTTTTAGTAATTTTTTTATAACTAACAATCTCTTCAAAAACAGACTTTTGTACTAGTTCAAATAGCCCAACGGTAGTACCTACAAACAATCGGTTATTATAGTTATAAACCACTTGAATTTTTCCTGATAAACCTCTATAGCTAGCATAATTACGAATAGGAATTTCAGGAGCTATGATAGAAACCCCTTGGGGGGTAGAGCACCAAACAATGTTGTTTTTACTCACAAATAAGGTAAGAACTTCATTGTCTGATAAACCATTTTCATAGTTCATGTATTGTTCCACCTTACCGGTGGTGGAATTGATAAAAACCACTCCTCCACTAATGGTCGAAATTGCAAGGAGGTTACCATTAACCCACCTTATATCAATAGGTGTGTTTTCTTCTAGATAGCCGTCATCTTGAACTTTAACCTCACTAAAAGATGATTGATTTTCTTTTTTAATATAATATTCGCCTAATGATGTATAGATAAATTGAGTGCCACTGAAAGAGGTTTCAACGCCTAGCGTGTTTTTTGGAAAATCAATGGTAGTTGCTTGGAGTTTTCCTTCTTTTAATAATTGAATTCCTTCTAATGTGCTAGTAATTAGAACAGACCCCTTACTAATTGATATATTTAAAAAGTCGTCATCGGTAGGCTTAACAATTTCGCTAAGCTCTTTTGTTACCGTTGAATATATGTATAAGGTATTTTCAGTTAAAAAATAGACTGCCTTTTTATGGTATTCTATCTCTAAAACCTCTTGCTTTATTTTGGAAATTACTTGGTATGCATTGGGGGAACTACTTGCTTTACTAATTACGGCAATTTCTTTTCGTCCGCCCACATACAAATTGTTAGCATCATCAAATGCTAAAGCAAAAATGCTGTAGGGAGTATTAATTAATGACCAATCTAATCCATCCGAAACAATTACTCCCTTGAGGTTAGCCATGTACACAAGGCCTCTATCATCTTGTACGATGTCATAATTATTATTTGTTAAACCCCTTTCTATTAAATCGTATTGAACAAGGTAATAGGAACCATTTTGGGCAAGCCCAACAAAGGAGTATAACAAATTAAAAAACAGAAAAAAATTTAACTTCATAAACTGTAGTTTACATCAAATTTAAGAGGTTTTTAAACCTCAAGACTTCTTCTTTTTCACTTTAAATACATCGGGTCTACTATAATGTTCTTGATGTATCAATGGCTAACCTTTCTCCATATATTTTAGAAATATTCAAGTCGGAAACTATAAACTTTTCTTCATTAAAAATGGGTTCAATAATAAATTTCCATCTGGCCTAATAATACAACTACCTCCTTTTAATAACAACTCATTAGCATTTTCAATAATATTTCTTAATTTTAGACTAAGGATTTTAGCGAGGGAGTTACTCCACATACACCACATAAAGCACTGTTTCTCCAACTGCTTTTAGGGTGCGCTTATCAATAATGTCCATATTGTCTTTGGTGGTATGATGGAAATCACCAAAGTACCCGTGGTCTGGGTCGTACCCTAAAATATTAATCATAGGGATTTTAGCCGTTACATTTACATGGTAGTGATCATCAGTAATAGAGCCGGGCTTAGTAGTTACAAAATACCTGCCATGGCCAATTTTTGAGGCTGCCGTCCACACCTTATTCAATATTTTTGGAGCAAATTGGTGTGAGTAACCTTCAAAAGGAAATTGGGCATCTTTGGCACCAACCATATCTAAAAGAATCCCATAATAGGCTGTATAGCCTCCTTTGTTTTTAGCCCAGTATTGAGAGCCTAAGCACCAACTATCGGGGCTGCCTCCATTTTCTTGTCCCCAATCTTCCCCATCAAAAAACATAAGGTCAACTCCTACCGAAGGTAAATTATTAGCGTTTATAGTACGAGCAATTTCTAGCAAAACACCTACGCCACTTGCACCATCGTTGGCGCCATCAAACTGTGCTGTTTTATCAACCGCATCTTTCGATGCCCATGGGCGTGTATCCCAATGGGCAGCTAGCAAAATTCGCTTTTTAGCATCTGGGTTAAAGCTTGCCATAATATTGCGAAGCTTTAAATTAACCCCATCATAAGTAGTTGCTTCAAACGACTGCACTTTTACTTCTGCACCATAAGCTTCTAGCCTTGCAATAATTTTATCGCCAGCGGCAACGTGCTCTGGTGTGTTGGGTATTCTTGGCCCAAAGTCAACCTGCTCTTGCACAAAGGCATAGGCAGAATCGGCATTAAAGGTTGGGAATACTACTTTTTTTTCAGAAACTACCATTTGTTGTTTTTCTTCTTTACCCGAGTTGGAGCAAGAAATGAATAGTGTTGATGCTATAAATAGTGCTGTGGTATATTTTAAAATCTGTTTCATTTTTTCAATTCGTTTACTCTTGTTGAGATTCCTGCCTTCGCAGGAATGACCTTACGTTATATAGATTCTTCGGT
>CAZQWZ010000211.1:0-4759 GCA_964596935.1 uncultured Roseivirgaceae bacterium | reverse complement strand
ATCAATTCTTCAGATTTTAGTTGCTGAACGGAATAACCCAAGGCTTTCTTTTCTTGTTTTACCCCAAACCCTAAGACAACAATTTCATTAAGACTCGTGATGTCCGAAATCATAGAAACATTTATAGTACTTTGGCTTCCAACCGCAATAGTTTGGTCTTCAAATCCTATAAATGTAAATACTAAAGAAGCACCATTGGGTGCCTCCAATTTATAGTTACCATCCATATCGGTAACTGTTCCATCGTTCGTTCCCTGTATAATAATATTAACACCAGGTAGCGGCTCTCCTCCTTCATCGGTTACCTTACCCGAAACAGCACTACCCTGTCCATAGGATAGTATCGGTAGCAGAAAAGCTCCAATGAGAACTAATTTTGTAATCATTTTCCTCATAATTAATAATTTAGTTAAATAAACTTTTTTAGGTTTTAACAATGTTAGCCTAGTCATTAGATTTGAAAAAGTAGTCAGAAATAAATTTCAATAAATTCATTATACACTATTAATCAGATGATTAGAGAAGTCAGATATTGATTAAACCTTAAAACAATAGCCATAATTAGTCAGACATAGAGATTTTGTACAGTAAAGTTGATTTTATACCCAAGGATTCATAAATCGAGAGTTCAATTTCGTCTATTAAATAGAAATGAAATTAATTTTTAAAGCACTGCTTGCTCTAAAATAGTTAATGTGAATTTTTCTACATTTAACTCAGCTTTAACACCAAATGGCAGTGTAGCGTTATCTTTAATATGGCCAAATGGTAAACCATATATCACAGGAACTTGTAAGCCTGAGAGCCGATCTTTTAGCACTTCTTCTAGTGATATAGATTGGTCATACTCTTCATCTTCAGCATCATAATCACAATCCTTAAAAATTCCTAGTGCAATGCCTTTAGTTTTAGCTAGTTTACCAGATTGCAATAATTGGGTTAGCATTCTATCAATTTTGTATGGCGCTTCTCCTATTTCTTCTAAAAACAGTATTTTATCGGTGCAATCAACATCATAAGGAGTGCCTATTAGCGAAACCAACACACTAAGGTTTCCTCCAATTAACTCTCCTGTAGCAACTCCAGAATTAATCTTAAGTTCATTATAAGCCAGATCTGTTTTTTCATCCCACTCTTTGGGTCTTTTTATGGTAATTGTATTTTTCCCTTTAATAAGTACTTTGGTAAATATTTCGGCAGAAAATTCTTTAAATGAAGAGATGCCTACGGGCCCATGAAAACAGACTAAGCCTGTTTGGGAAAATATTCCATACAATAAGGCAGTGATATCACTATAGCCCATAAAAACCTTCGCATTACTACGAATCAAATCATAATCAATCAATGGAAGTAGTCTATTACTTCCATAGCCACCTCTAATACAGAGTATCCCTTTAACCTCTTTATTGGCAAACATATGGTGAATATCATCTACTCTCTGCTGATCTGTGCCTGCTAAAAAACCTTTATTTACCCTTAAGTTTTTTGTATAATAAGGTTTAAAACCAAGCCTTTTAATGGTAGCAACTGCTTTTTCAAAAGAAGACCTGTTGACTCCACTTCCCGGAGCGATCAAACCTATTTTATCTCCTTTTGATAGTTTAGAAGGTTTAATTATTGGTTGATTGTTAGTTAATATAGGTGAAGACGAGACAAGTTTTGGAACTAGTGTTGTGCCCAATGTAAGTGATGATGCTACAATAAATTTTCGTCTGTCCATTTAGTTTCTATGTTGATAAAATATACTCTGTTAATTCACCTTGTTTACAAGTATAGCACAGTCAATAGGATAATAAAAATACGATTATATAATAATATAAAATCATAAAACCCTGATTATCAATATTTTAATTTGGTCAATTATTTGACTGCTATCTTATAATTTGAGTTCATTTAAGTTTATAGTTTACTCAAGACTTAAAACCCACTTGTAAATTTTCGTAGGTTTGCAGCATCAGGGTTATTAATGGCATCTTCAATTTGATTAAGAAAAATTTGCTTATCACGGCCTAATATCCCTTTTAGAACAAGGCTATTAGAGGCATGGTCACTTCTAAAAATGGAGCTTTCTAATTCTAAGTGGTTCATAAATAATTTAAGCTCTTCAAAAAGTTGAATTGAGTTCATCTCAACAAAATTACCATTATATCTATTTTTATAATGGGCTAATCCCTTATGAGCAGTTAAAACCAAGGTAGAGGCATATTTAGGTTGGGTTGCATTTAACACTTTAGCCGAATTTATGGCGTGCTGTTCAGATAGCTCAACGCCTCCTACTCCATTAATAATCATAACCGAACTATCTATACCAACAGATTTAGATTTGTTTAAACCCTCAATGGTAGTTTGGTACGTTTCTCCTTTATCTATCGCTTTTAACACGTCACTATCGCCCGATTCAATACCTACATATAATAAAGTGAGGCCAGCCTCTTTCAATAATTTTAAATCGCCTAACGATTTTCGTGCAATATTGCTTGGAGATGCATAGGTTGATATCCTTCGCAAATTCGGAAATGTAGAGGTTAACTTTGCCAATATTTTAAGAAGCCTCGTAGTTGAAAGTACCAAAGGGTCTCCATCAGCCAAAAATACTTTTCTTATCTGGTCTGCATAGGGTTTAAACGCATCAATATCAGCAAATACCTCTTCTTCTTTGCGTGCTTTAAATTGCTTTGATGTGTACATTTCACAAAATGCACATTTATTCCAAGAGCACCCTAGTGTAACTTGTATAATTAAAGACTTGCCTTCACTTGGAGGTCTAAAAAGTGGCTCATCATAATTAATGGGAAAACTGTACATTCAAATAAGAAATTAAATCAATAAAATAGAACGAATACAAGCAACTAACAAATAAGCAGAAATATGTATCATTGCAATATTAGGTATTGTAACGCTTATCATTACCATTGCATAGCTTAGATAAACTTGAAATACGAATAATTACTAATTATAGAATAACAACTATTTTTTAAGGATGGATATATTGCAAGGTTTATTACTAGTTGCTATAGGCATTATCGCAGGGTTTATTAACACAGTTGCAGGTGGCGGATCCTTATTAACTTTACCCATACTCATTTTTCTGGGGCTACCTCCTGCTATGGCAAATGGCACCAATCGAATTGCCTTATTTTTTCAGAATATATCTGCAATAGCTGGCTTTAAAAGTAAAGGTGTTTTTGTATTTCCTTTTAGTATATGGGTTGGCATTTCAGCCTTATTAGGAGCAATTATTGGCGCTCAATTTTCGGTAAATATTAAAGGCGAACTGTTTAATCAAATCTTAGCAGTAGTAATGGTTGTTGTTGTAATAATCACCATTATCAACCCTATTAAAAACCCTACAGAGGCGCTTGAAAAGTTAACTGGCAAACATCAATATATTGGAGCAATTATTTTCTTCTTTATTGGCATTTATGGTGGTTTTATACAAGCAGGCGTTGGTTTTATTATTTTAGGTACACTTACTTTTGTAAATCATATATCGCTTGTAAAAGCCAACAGTATCAAGGTTTTTGTGGTGTTTACCTACACAATTGCTGCCTTGTTTATATTTATAATGGAAGGCCAAGTAGATTGGGTTTATGGGCTTACACTAGCTGCAGGCAATATAACAGGTGCATGGATTGCTAGCCGCTGGTCGGTAAAAAAAGGAGACGTTTGGATAAGACGATTTATGATAGTAATGGTAACTGTTATGGCTATTAAATTGTGGTTTGGTTAAACCCTGCTTTCTGCAATAGAAATTTCCTGCCTGCCGGTCAGGCACGGCATTACTAACACAAACTGCTGCAAATCAGTTGTTACACTAAGTTTACCTTCTTAACCATAGCGGTGCTATGCTTTTCGAATATAAACCCCTGATTTATTGCAGCTTGTCTTCTCATCACGAACCCTATCGCATAAAGCGGATTAAAGATGGATATTTGTAACTTTACAAAAACCAACAACCAATAATGAAACCATTTATTTTCTTACTCTTTGCACTTGTCTCAAATTTTTCCTTACAAGCGCAAGCCATTGGTGAAGATGTACAAGAACAAATTCCTGCTTTTGGGTATTGTATAATGCCAGGCAATACAACTTTTTTAGCTTTGGAAGCAGACTATGATGGCATGTACATTACTGAGCGTGAGCTAATTGATTTATTTGAAACTGGTAGATTTGATTATAGTAAAGACCTTTTAAATTGGACGTATTATTCCTATTGGGCACTAAACGAACGAACGCTTGAGCAGCCCAAAGACTACTCGTTTTATCAGATGATAGTTGACCCAACAGGTACCTATTTGGCAATAGCCAAAGTAAGAAGAGACGGCTGGGCTACCACTATTGAGCTATTTGATAAGAGCAGTCAAACAAAGATTGATAAAATTGATATTACAGCACAAAATGAAGATATTGATTTCTTAAACCAAGTACGATTTGATGGCAACGGGAAAAACTTAATTTTAGGAGCAGATGATCAAGGTATTTATTCGTATGCTGTTGAGACTAAAGAAATAACTACCTTACACCCACCTTATAAGTACTTATTTCACGATTATGATTACCAAAACAGCACTCCGATATTAATAGAGTATATTAAAGATGAAGAAGGTGAGTACTTTTTGGATGTTGACATTTTCACTTTAAAAGGTGAACAGAAAACTGCTATCACGCTACCTCTCCCGTTGCATTATACACGAATTTTAAGCCCTACCGAAACGCATAAGTATTACGGATTATTCTACGAACAAGAATACGATACCTA
>CAZQWZ010000210.1:0-4791 GCA_964596935.1 uncultured Roseivirgaceae bacterium | reverse complement strand
TTAACAGCTTTCCTGTTTTTAATGGTATCGAGCATCATTTTTACACTCCAAAAATCTTCCAGGTCAATCATCAACTCGTTATCGCCATCTGCAATGGCTATACTTTGGGGCATATTGTGTTTGTTGCGAAATACATCAGTTTCTTTTAGGAGTGCATCGTCTTTAACTTTAAGTAAGTGTTCAAATGCTTTCTTTTTTAACTGCCAGGTGGCAGGAGCCAATATAATATTTTGGTACACAACCCTAGGAAGAAAACTATACATCCCTTCTAATGCTCCCCAGGAAAAATATAGCCCACCTGCATTATCTTGAGTTTGCATATCGCATAAAAACTGGTAAACAGGTAAGGCATTAAAAGAATAATTATGCGCATTGGTTAACCGAGGCAACACCTCTTTATTATGTTTTTTAGAACGCAAAAAAACTCTATCATTATGTACAGATATGACTAAATCTGATACTGCTATTTGATTTTTTTTAGGTAATGATGATTGTGCCAAATAGGGTATTTCGTACTCCCTAAGCTGTGGACGGTGCAAAATATTGCCTGTTCTACTCTCAGGTAAATGAACAATTTCTGCTAGAATTGCATTTGGATTCAATTCAGATTCCGCCTTAGTAATTGTCTGTAAAATATCGTTTATTTTATCACTAGCATTAGCAAACCGCCCCAGTAAATTGCCTGCACTAGAGCCCCCTATTGAATGTAACTGTAATGTATTATCATCAATATGGCTAAACATAACTGCTAGGGTATCTGGCAATTTAGGTGTATTGGATTCAGCCAAGTTTAATTGTTCTAACTGCTTATCCGTAAGTTCTAAAGTACTTTTATTGTTTACTAAACAAGTTTCTACCTTATTCTGTAAAAACTCCATCCATTGCCCCCAAGCTATTTTATTATCTTCCTCCTGTGCAGGCAAGTATATATCATCTACCAAAGGGGTGTTATCTCCATTACTCTGCAAATACCCTACTCCTGTTTCATTATCCAAAGCTTCGAGCAGTAGTAATTCCTTGTTTTCATATTTTTTATAAAATCGTTCTCTAAAACCATCTAAAACAGTTTTGTTTTTTTGCAAAGGAATTTTCCCTAAAAAAGATATAACTTTTAACAAATTTTTTTGGTACGAGTTATTTATCGTGCCAACTAATGGTTTTTTAAACATATCCACCTGAAATAATTTACCTTCCTCTATAGGTATATTTAATGCTTGCAGTTGGTTTTCAATATCTGTATAAGCAGTAATATCATTTATCTTATTGTTATCAAGTGCAATCAGTTTTTTCTGAACCAGTTCTAATGTGGAGGTGAGCCGTGTTAACACATTGCATTTTTTTGCCTTATTTAGCTCTAATAGCTTACCTAAAACAAATTCCATATATTCATTACCAGTTGTGGTAGGTTCTAACTCACTTATCAGCACCTGTGCTTCAATAACATCATTTATAAAACCAACCGCATCGTTGTTTTCAACACCTTCTTTTATTAGACCGTTTACCAATGTATCAAAGGTTGCTCCACCTGTTGCTTGTACAAGCAGTGTGTTTAAGTAAGTGCTGTTATCAATAGAAGCAATATGGTATTTACGTATTTTATCTTTATAGGTGTACTCTACATAGCGCAGTTTATCTGCCAACGGGTATAAACTCGTATTAGGGCAATATTTTAAAACCTGTTTAATTTCAGGTAGCACACTAATTTCTTTTATTAAGGCTCCCCAATACTGCATATCCAGTTTGGTGGTTCGATTAAAGCAGTTTGGGTTACTAAGTTTAATAGTTGATTCTTTAGCCCAATTTATTACCGTATTGGCAGCAAACAACCCATAAGGGGTGCATCTAGTTTGCATACGAGTTTGATATTTTTTAAATGCCAATTTTAGGCTTAGGTCAGTACTTGCATCTACCTCTTTGCTTTTTTTATTAAGGCCATTAATTAAACTGGGAGAGGCTAAAAAGCAAGCTTCTTTTTCGAGTTTTAGGAGTTCTTGGAATTTATTAGCTCCATTTTTAAATGGTTTGGCTGGGCTACGTAGTATTACATGTTTTAAGAAATTATAAGAAGGTCTGACCATTTAAACTATTTCATTAATAAACAACTACTCCATTCAAAATCCCTACTTTTATGCGAAAGCAGAGCCAATCCAATACCTGCTAACCCATTAAGTAACCCATCATCTTTAACCCATTTTTTGTTTACATTATCCCAGGCATCTAAACCTGCTAAACCCTTATTATCCACTTTCTTAAATAATTCATCCAACCAATATTCAGCAGCAGCAAAAAACACCTTTAGACCAGTATTTTCGTACATAATGTTGTACATGGTTAGTACCCCAGCGATACCATGGCACAATCCAGCATCAACTATATCTGTATTTTCAATGGTTTTTCTTTTGGTAGTTACAGTACAAATATCAATGGCCTCATTCATTAACTCCTCGTCTTGCAATGCAATTCCAGCCTCATATAAAGCCATCCCAATCCCTAAATCACCATGACACCACGCTAACCTTGATACTCCCCTAGGTTTACCATCAACACAATACAAAGGAAAAACACTAACCTCTTGTGTTGAGAATCTGCAAGAGCGCAAAAATTTTACACTCTTTATAAGGATTGATTTTGACTTCTCTACCTCGATTTTAGCTACTACTAGTTTAGAAAAAAATACTATTTTGCTAGCCTGACCGTGTGCTAGCCCAAGTGTAACAGATTCTTCTGCCAGTTCATAGAATATATTAGGTTCATTATCTTTCCAGTAAATATGTTTTGCTGAAGAAAAACTATTATTGGTCAGTTTACTTACAATATCAAGAATATAACTTACGGGCTTAGAGGCGGCATTTATTCTTGTAGCTAGATAAGTCGCACTACCCAAACCGCCATGCAAAAAGTCATGGTTATTTTTATCTAGTTGAAATATAGCAGAGTTATAAGCTATTTCATCTACCTGATCCAATAAATTTTCAACGCTTTCCGTTTCGATTAACCCTTTATTATTTAAATGTTGTAAAAACCAACCCAATCCACTTAAACCGTGAGCAAAAGATAAGTCATTATTTGATTGAAAATCTTGAAAAGCAGTTTCTAATCTCTGTTCTATGCTATCATCTTGTATTCTTTTATAAGAGTCAGATTCTGTTAGAAATAAAATAATACTAAGCTCTCCAGCCATTAAAGATGGAGCTAATGTTTCCTTGCCTAAAACCAATTCACTTCGGATTAAGGATAATATCTTTTTTAGATTAGGCTTACTCAAAATAAAACAACTAAATATTGATACAGTTTAGACAAATGCTTTAATTCGTCATTTAATTTTCGTAAATCTATGTATGAGCTTTTATTGTTTAATAAATTGTCAACTTTGAGGTGTAAATTCGTATCCGCATAGCCATCAATTGGAGGGTGTGATGTATAGCCGCCTTCTTCTTTTAACCTATATGGTTTATAGGCTATTCTGCTTTTTCCTAATTCACAATCTGCACAGTGCACGTATATATTTAAAGTTTTTCCAGCGTATATTGGAGTATTCTCTATTGATGTCATTAAATATTCAAAGTTTCTGTATTTGTATAAATCATCATTGTGCAAAAACAAATGCCCCGCTCCAAACTGCAGATAAATTATATCCGTTGATTTAATATCTCTGTTAAAATTTCTAATTAGTACAGATTCTCTATGCCTCCTTCTTGCTTTCTCCTTTATACCATATCGCTCAATTACATCATCAATCCCAATAATTATATTTTTAAATACTAAACTATCTGCACCTAGTGATGCATTAATAGCATCGAAACTTCCCATATAGTCCTTTTTTAACTCTTGCCTCCACTTTTTCACTTTATTTATAGGAGGTTTAGAGTTGCTCACTAGTTTTACGAGCTGTTGTAACGAATTAGTGAAATGAGATTCCAGAGAATAGTACAATATAAACCACTCAATTGACCAAAGTTCGAGTGCAGCATGCTGCACTTCATCCAAATCTAATCCAACAACACCTACTTTGTATTCAAATGCTTTATTATAATCGTACAACCATTTAAAAAAACTGTATGAGTCATGTGAAATAGGTAATCCTTTACTAAGTTTATCATAAGCCCACCACTTATCCGTTAAGGTTCTAAGCAAAACGGTATCGCCTGTTTCTAAATATTTGTTTACCCAATAACCATAAGCATAAGGTAGTTCAATCACTAATTTGTCAAGTCCTTTTTTTTCTTTTAGGTAAGTTATAAATGCTTTTTTTTGCTCTAACGCCATATTACTGCGGTGGTATTCATTTATACTAAAAAAATTGTAATACGAGGTGTCATTATTTAAAAAAGATAAGGATTCTACTTCAGGCCAAATGCCATCTATTGCATTAAATGTGTTTTGAGTATAAGCATAAAAACTAGGAATAAAAGCAAGTGCTAAAAGAACAAATCTCATATAAATATATTACATATTAAAAATAGGCTACCTTTGAGTAGCCTATTTGATTTTAATTTTTGTGACAAAACAATGATTTAGAATGCGCAGTACCATAGCAAGTTCCCGCTGCTGAAACTGTACAGTCCGCACCAATTGAAAGAAACCCTCCTCCCTTAGCATCATTCATTTGGTTGTCACTCAACCTTGTCACCGTTTCTTTGTTTAGGCTTAATTTACCTGTTAATTTTAACTTTTTCATATTAATAAATTTTATTTTTTACCTACTCTATAAGCTTTTCGGCTACCGCTGGCTTTTGCTGTGTAGCATGCGTTTAGCAAAAGTTGCTCAAGTTTAATGGCGTAGGGTGCAAT
>CAZQWZ010000209.1:0-4801 GCA_964596935.1 uncultured Roseivirgaceae bacterium | reverse complement strand
AATGACTTGCAGGGGAGGTTTTAATGGAAGGTTAAGAGTTTTACTGTATTTTTCAGAACTTAATCCCACTTAATATAGCTTTATATTTTGTGGGGTTATTTAATATTTTAATGGCTTGGGCTATTTCATTATCATCTCCTAAATTGGCTTCAATTCCACCTTCTTCATTATAATACCTTAAGGCAATTTCTTCTTCCAAAATTTGCATAACAAGCGTTTTCTCAGCTTCAAGCTTTTGTTTTAATGGAATGTGAATTTCGGATTTTATATCTGCTAGAGTGTTCGAAAAAACATCAGACTTCTCACTAATTCCAGTAGAGATATTTTCAATTTTTAACATTTCTTTTTCAATACTACTTTCGTATTTAAACGATTGGGTTTTAAGCCAACTTGAAAATTCTTCGAACTGTACATCTGTTAAATTAAAATCAGCAGGAGCAGCAATGGACTCGTGCTTTAATTTAAATTCATTTGCATATAAGTAAATTTTTCCCTGTTGTACCAATTCTATTACTATAGCAGGCCAATTATTATCTTCTATTAACACATCAGGGTCAACACCACCCCCATCATAAACAATTCTACCATTGGTAGTTTTATAGGTGGTTTTTAATGAATCAGCGATAGAGCCAACGCTTCCATCATTGTTTCTATGTGTATAATCTAATGCCTGAATGCATCTGCCACTTGGCGTATAATACTTGGCTATGGTTATTTTTAATTGTGCATTATAGGTTAGCTTTCTTACATTTTGAACCAATCCCTTGCCATACGATTTTTGCCCTAGAATTACGGCTCTGTCATAATCCTGTAAAGTGCCAGCAACAATTTCAGAAGCCGAAGCACTTGTGCTGTTTACCATTATAACTAGTGGTATATCTAAGCCTAAAGGGTGGTTTAGTGTTTTCCAAGTGGTTGAGTTTTCTGGCCTTCTACCCCTGGTTTCAACAATTATTTTATCTTTTGGAATAAATATATTGCAGATATTAACTGCCTCGTGCAACAGGCCTCCAGGGTTGCCTCTTAAATCTAGAATAATGGATTTTGCACCTTCCTTTTTTAGCTCTTTAAAAGCTTTGCTAATATTTTTTCCGCCATCTGCAGTAAACTGAGTAAATCGTATGTAGCCTACATTATCTTTTATGATCCCATAATAAGGCACATTTTTAATAATTATTTTATCGCGTAAAACACTAAAATTAGTGGTGGCAGAAGCCCCGTTTTTTCTAATGCCTAAAACGATAACTGTTTTAGCTTGCCCTCGTACTAATTGATTAAGCTCTTCATTAGATTTATTTGATAGAGTTATTCCGCTTGCAGAAATTACCTCATCACCAATAGCCAATCCTGCTTTATCTGCAGGGCCTTCTTGCACAATGGATGAAATAAATACTCGCTCATCCAAACGAATGGTTGAGGCACCAATTCCGCCATATTGGCCAGTGCTCATGGTTCTAAAATCTTCGATTTTATCTTCAGATATATACACGGTGTAGGGGTCTAGGTTTGCCAACATAGATTCAACCGTAGTATTTAAGAGGTGATTTGGGTTTACTTCATCTACATAAACTTCATTTATTATTTTAAATAAGGAAGAGTAGATTTCAATATTTTTAGCAATTTCAAAAAAACGAGTATTGGGTGTTGTTGCAGCAGCTAATGTCAACACCAATAAAACCGCACCCATTACTTTTATCAATTTATTCTGTTTCATAAATAAAATGTATTGTCAAATATTTACTCTAACGTTTAAAATATAACTTTGTTATAGACTCAAATTTGTGCAAATTGCGCTTCAAATAATAATTACTAATGAAATATATATTTATTCTGTTTGCAGTATTTTTTGCAGTTTCTTGTAATTCTTCCAAACAAGAAAAGAAAGTTGAAGCTAAATTGCCTAAAAATGTAATATTTATGATAGGTGATGGCATGGGAATTACGCAGATCCAAGCCGCTATGACTGCCAATGGAAATAAACTTAATTTTGAGCGATTCCAGACAATTGGGTTATCAAAAACAAGTTCTTCTAGTAGCTATATAACCGATTCAGCTGCAGGAGCAACTGCATTTTCGATAGGTAAAAAAACTTATAATGGCGCCATAGGCGTTAATTCAGATACGGTAGCAGAAAAAACTATCTTGGAATATGCCGAAGATGCAGGACTTGCAACAGGGATGGTGGCAACAAGTACAATAACACATGCAACACCTGCCGCGTTTATTGCTCATCAGCCAAGTAGGCAAATGTATGAAGAGATTGCTGCTGACTTTCTTAAAACTGATATTGATGTATTTATAGGCGGTGGCAAAGATAATTTTACCAATAGAAAGGATGGAGTAAACTTAGCTGATAGCCTAAGTGCCAATAATTATCAAGTTGTTTTTGATTTAGATGGACTAAGTGCCATTAAAGAAGGTAAAATAGCCGCATTATTAAATGCCGAAGCTATGCCTCCTTATTCTAAAGGAAGAGGAGAAATGCTACTTCCTTCAACATTAAAAGCGATTGAAATACTTAACCAAAATGAGGCAGGTTTCTTTTTAATGATAGAAGGCTCGCAAATAGATTGGGGTGGGCATGCTAACGATCCTGAATATGTGGTAAGTGAATTATTAGATTTTGATAATGTTATTGGCAGTGTGCTCGATTTTGCAGAAAAAGATGGTAACACCTTGGTAATTATTACGGCAGATCACGAAACTGGTGGGCTTACCTTGCCTCACGGTTCTAACATTTTGGGCGATAGTACGGCTACTCATTTTTCTACTACCCACCATACGGGCGTTATGGTGCCTGTATTTGCCAAAGGTCCGGGTGAAGATGCATTCGGTGGAATTTATGAAAATACCCAGTTTTTTGATAAAATAATGTTTGCCCTTGGGTTGACTAAAGAATAATAGGTTAATAGATATTTTATCCTTTTTTAAGTCAAATTTTCGTCAGCATGCTTTCAGAAAATGCTATTAAATCACTATATTTAAAGAGTGAGGGATTTTCTTTATTTTTTCAAATAATTTAGTTGTTTTCTAACCTATGATTGATTCTAAAATTACTAAAAATATTTCCATTGATGATTTAAATTCTGTTGAAACTCGAAAAGATTTAATAGATATTTACGACTCTTTAGAGATTAAACCTAACAAGGCACTTAAAGCTTTACAGTACGAAAAAGAGCTACGTAGTTTGCAAGTAGAGTTAATAAAAATGCAAAATTGGGTACGCGAAAAAAATAAAAGAGTAGCCATTATTTTCGAAGGGAGAGATGCTTCAGGTAAAGGTGGCTCTATCCGTAGATTTACCGAGCATTTAAACCCTCGTTCGATGCGGGTAGTTGCCTTGGCAAAACCAACAACTATTGAGCAAGGGCAATGGTATTTTACACGTTATGTAAAGGAGTTGCCCAATCCTGGCGAAATCGTATTTTTTGATAGAAGCTGGTATAATAGGGCTGTTGTAGAGCCTGTTATGGGGTTTTGTACCAATAAACAGTACGAAAAATTTATGAGGCAGGTGCCAGAATATGAGCATATGCTGTATGAAGATGATATTATAATAATTAAACTTTGGTTTTCAGTTTCTAAAGAGATGCAGTCAGCAAGGTTCGAATCTAGAAAAGTTACCCCAATAAAGCAGTGGAAAATTAGCCCAGTTGATGAAAAGGCAACCCAAATGTGGGATAAATACACACAATATAAGGAAGCTATGTTTAGTAGAACACATACTACGTATTGCCCTTGGGTAATTGTGAAATCTAACGATAAAAAAAAGGCTAGATTAGAGAGTATTCGTTATGTGTTATCAGCATTAGAATATGATGGAAAAGAAGAAGCTGGTAACTTAATCAACTTTGATCCTACCATAGCAAATAGATATTTCAGATCAATAGAGCAAATAGATTAATTAGTATGAAAAAGGTTATTGAAAATTTATCTGAAAAGGAAATTGAATTGCTTAACTCTAAGCAAGGAAAAATAGAACTGTTGCGAGAAAAAAACACCAATGTTTTAAAAGCTTTACGTAGAGTAAAGTATTTGAATAAGTTAATAGAGCTTCAAGAAGAGCTACTTAAAATGCAACAGTGGGTGTTGCAAAAAAAGAAAAGGGTTGTTATCCTTTTTGAAGGTAGAGATGCCGCTGGTAAGGGCGGTGCTATTCGTAGATTTGTAGAGCATATGAACCCTCGTTTACTTCGAGTGGTTGCATTGCCTAGGCCTACAACTGCCGAAAAAGGACAGTGGTATTTTCAGCGATATGTACTTCAACTTCCTAATCCTGGTGAAATTGTATTTTTTGATAGGAGCTGGTTTAACCGTGCTATTGTAGAGCCAGTTAATGGGTATTGTTCACAAAAACAATACAGAGAATTTATGGATCAAGTGGTAGATTTCGAACATATGATTCATAGAGATGGGGTTCAAATTATTAAATTTTGGTTTTCTATCTCTCGAGATGAACAAGAGGCTCGGTTTAATAATATTTTAGAAGACCCCTTGAAACAATGGAAAATGAGCCCTGTTGATGAAAAAGCACTAGACCTTTGGGATGATTACACGTATTATAAAAACGCAATGTTTGCACGTACTAGTGGCAGCAATTGTGGTTGGGAAATATTAAAAGCGAATACTAAGTCAGGGGCAAGAATAGAAGCCATTAAACATGTGCTTAGAACCATCAATTATCCTAAGAGCGAATCTGTTGAAGAGCTTATAGCGGCAAATCCTAAGATAATAAAAAGCGTAAATCCAGAGGATTACATTGCTAAAACGAGCTAAGTTCTAAATAGTACGGCAATTTTGT
>CAZQWZ010000208.1:0-4814 GCA_964596935.1 uncultured Roseivirgaceae bacterium | reverse complement strand
TATTTTTTTATTACATTTATTTATATGATAACTCTCGACAAACTTTTAGGCATACAATACCCAGTTATTGTGGCTCCCATGTTTTTAATTTCGAATACAAAAATGATTAAGGCGGCTTTAGATAGTGGCGTAACAGCGGCCTTTCCTGCTTTAAATTATAGAACAGATAAGGAATTAAGAGAAGCCATTGCAGATATTAAAGCGCATAGTGATAAACCGTTTGGCGTTAATTTAATAGTTAATAAATCAAACACTAAGTATAAATCTCAACTTGTAACCTTACTTGAGTTAAAAGTTGATTATATCATTACATCGTTAGGCAGCCCACGTGAAATAATTGAGAAAGCACATAAAGTGGGCATTAAAGTTTTTTGCGATGTAATCGATTTAAAATTTGCTAAAAAAGTAGAAGAACTTGGTGCCGATGGCATTATAGCCGTTAATAATAGGGCGGGCGGTCATTGTGGTGGCCAACCTCCTGAAGAATTAATTAAAGAATTAAGTGAGAATTGCGCTATCCCAATTATATCAGCAGGTGGGGTTGCTGCTAGTGCAGATATTAAAGATGCATTAGCTGCTGGAGCAGCAGGAGTGCAAGTAGGCACTATTTTTATTGCTTGCGATGAAGCAGGAATTAGCCAGGATTATAAACAGGCAATGGTAGATTATGGCGAAAAAGACATCATTCTTTCAACTAAAATATCTGGCACAGCAATCACCGTAATCAATACACCTTATGTACAAGAAGTAGGTACCAAGAAAAACTTTTTAGAGTGGCTGCTTAAAAAGAATAAGTGGCTTAAAAAGTATGTAAAAATGGTGATTATGTATAAAGGGATGAAACAAATTGAAAAAGCCGCTTTTGGTTCTTCGTATCAAAATGTGTGGGTTGCTGGACCCTCAATTGAATCTGTTAAATCCATTAGGCCTCTAAAAGATATTATTGCCGATTTGGTAAAGGATTTGTAATTATTTCTATAAAATACTAATGAAGGCGAGTTAGCATAAATTTGTTAACGCATTAATTCTATTACTTCGTTTATAAGAGTTGTATTTTTATATCTTATTGCATTGTTTTGGCATCATTAAAAATTAATTTATTATGAAAAAGGCCTTGATCATCATCGCTTCCTTAGTAGTAGTTCTATTAGGCATTCTTATAACCCTCCCTTACTTTTTTAAGGATGATATAAAAGCAGCCATAGATAAAGAGCTTGCCGCTTCGGTTAATGCTGATATTAATTTTAACATTGATAATTTCAGTGTTTCATTATTTCCTAATTTCCCTAATTTAACCGTGGGCATTAAGGAGTTAGGTGTTACAGGCAGAGATGAATTTGCTGGAAAGGTTCTTTTTTCTACTCAAAATTTTGAGGTAGAACTCAACCTAAAAAAAATACTTTTCGATGACCAAATGAGTGTACAAAGTATTGTGCTCGACCACCCAATTATTTGGGTAAAAGTGTTGGCCAATGGCAAAGCAAATTATGATATTGCTATCGCAACGGATGAGGAAGTAGAGGTTGAAGAGGTCGTGGAAGAAGCCTCAGAGCCCTTTAGTATGTCTATCGAAAAATGGCAAATAATTAATGGGCGAGTTACGTATGATGATGAAACGATTCCATTCATATTGGATATTAAAGATTTAAACCATACAGGTTCTGGCGATTTTTCATTAACTGTTTTTGATATGCTTATGCAAACAGATGCCACTTTGGCCACCGTATCGTATGATGGTGTGGAGTATATGAAAAACCGCAAGTTAACAGCTGATATGGCAATGGCAATGGATTTGGATCAAATGAAATTTACGTTTAAAGACAATGAATTTAAGGTAAACGATTTTGCGATGGGTATGGATGGGTGGTTTTCTATGCCAGAAGAGGGGTTTGATATGGACTTAAAAATATCTTCTGCCAACAACTCTTTTAAAAGTGTATTATCATTAGTGCCGGCTTTATATGCTACTGATTTTGAAGGGCTTACCGCCTCTGGATCGGTAGATTTTGGCATAACCCTAAAAGGCCTTTATACGGATGATAGAATGCCCGCTTTTAACGTGAGCATGGGCATTAAAGATGGTCAATTTCAATACCCAGATTTGCCTTCGGCAGTTTCCAATGTGCAGTTTAAAATGGTAATTGATAATACGGATGGCAATATTGATAACACCAAAATTGACATTAGCACTTTTCACATAGAGTTAGGTAAAAACCCAATAGATGCAAAACTTAAAATAGCTAATTTGATTGATTACCCTGTTGATTTAGAAGCTTCGGCCAAGATAGATTTTGCAGATATGATGCGAATGTTTCCAATGGAAGGAATGAAGCTAAAAGGATTGCTAGATGCTAACCTGCAAGTAAAAGGTGTTTACGATACCTTAACTTCTACCATTCCTGCAAGTGGAAAATTTGACTTATCAGGCTTTTACTATGCTGATGCTGAATACCTTCCTCAAGGAATGAGTATTTCTACCGCCAAAGCAAGCTTTAACCCTGAAAGCATAAGTTTAGATGCCTTCGAATCCAAGGTAGGCCAAAGCGATTTTGCAGCAACGGGCAAACTTACCAACTACATTAATTATGCACTTATGCCAAATGAGGTGCTATCTGGCAACCTAACCTTAACTTCTAATACTATTTTGGTAGATGAATTTATGGTTACTACTGAGGGAGAAGATGAGGTTGAAGAAGTAGCAGATACTACTTCTATGGATGAAGAAGTTTATGATATGGCAGTGCCTGCCACTATTGATTTTGTAATGAAAGCCAACATTAAAAAAATTGAGTATGATGGCTTAATTCTTACAGATGCAAATGGGCTACTAATCATAAAAGATGGCATTCTTGATATGAAAGATTTAAGCACCCAAACATTGGGTGGCTCCATCGTTTTTAACGGAGTTTATGATACCGAAAACCCTAGTGAACCAAAGTTTGATATGAATTTTGGGATAAATAATATTTCTATTCAAGAATCATTCAAGTCGTTTAATACCGTTAAAAAACTGGCCCCCATTGCAGAAAATATGCAAGGTAATTTAACTGCCAACTTTAGCATGAAAGGCGATTTGGATAAAGAATTAATGCCTATAAATGAAACGGTAAATGGCGGAGGACTTATTAAGATTGCGGAAGCCAAATTATCTGGTGGCAAGTTTGTATCTGCCCTAAGCAAGTTTACAAGCAAAGGAGCCAAAGAAGAAATGACGCTGAAAGATATTAAAATGGATGTAACCATTGTGAATGGCGTTGTAAATATTGCTCCATTTGATGTGCTTATTGACGATCATAAATCTACCATTTCGGGCAGTACATCATTGGAAGGAGCACTTGATTATAAAATTGCTACAAGCATACCCGCAGGGCAGCTTGGGCAACAAGCCAATGCTGCATTAAATAAATTAACGGGTAGCACTGAGGAGGCCTCCTCAGAAATAAAGCTGAAGCTAGCCGTTACGGGGCCTTATGATAGCCCTAAAATTAGCTTGGTTGGTTCTGATGCTAAAGATGCAGTGAAAGAACAAGTTACAAAGGCAGTTGTAGATAAAGCTGCTGAGCTAGCCAAAGAGCAACTTGGAGTTGATATACCAACTTCGAAAGAAGAACTAAATAAGGAAGCACAAGAGAAAGCGAGAAAAGAAGCTGATAAATTATTGGATGAAGCTCAAAAACAAGCAAACCAAGTAAAAGCAGAAGCTACGAGTGCTGCCGAAAAAATTAGAGCAGAAGCAAAAAATCAGAATGATAAATTAATTAAAGAAGCGGGAGGTAATCCTTTAAAGAAAAGGGCCGCAGAAATTGCGGGTAAAAAGCTTATTAAAGAAGCTGATAAAAAAGCAACAAGTGTAGAAGCTGAGGGCAAAAAGCAAGCCGATGGCATTATGGCTAAGGCACAACAAAAAGCCGATGCTATTATTAAGGGTGCAGAGTAACTCATATCTCCCTTTTTAAACGTTAATTTTTATAAAAGTAAAAATTGCACTTTTAATACTCAAGGCTAAGATAAGAGGTTACGATGCAGAATAGTTTCCTTGCAGATTTGCGAGAAAAATTAGTAATACTATATCAATTTTATTCTTTCTACGTTAGGATGATATCTATTCAGTCTTAAAAGTGTACCATGAAATTGTCTATTAGTTTTATCCTTATTTTAATTACTACAACTGCCTTTACCCAAACAGCAATTAAATTAAACACTCATTTTCAATACCAGTCTGTTGAAACCATTTGGAAGTATAATACAATTGGCACAGTAGTATCAATTGAAGAAAATACGCTTAGTATTTTACCTATGCCAACCCTTAGTTTTTACAACTCTAAAGGCAATTTCCAAGAAATAGGCCTTTCTAAGTTAGGATATAAAATAGATGAAAGTCAATCAATTCTAATAGACAATAGTATAAGATCAGGGGAGAAGATAAGCACTTTTGAAATTGGTTTTAGGTATGATTATAATTTTGCGTTATCAAAAAACAAAAAAGCAATTAAGCCCTATTTAGGAGTTTCAACATCCCTTGATTTTGTAAATGAGATAAACGAGCCTAAGATTACTTCTTCTTTTAAAAGAAATGATAACAAATTAATTTCAACAATTGGAATAGTGCCACGTGTGATATGGCAATTAAACAAAACCGTGTTCTTAGATTTAAATATCCCAATCAATGTTTTTCAGGTAGAGTATAGCAATCTAAGAATTCATAATCCAAGTTTGCCATTAGAGCAGCAAAAAAATAGCAGGGTTGAAACCGCCTTTTTCCCTATCAACTATGAGGTCCGGCTTGGTGTAGGAGTATTTTTATTTAAAAGTTA
>CAZQWZ010000207.1:0-4818 GCA_964596935.1 uncultured Roseivirgaceae bacterium | reverse complement strand
CATCTGTTTTCTTATTATCCATAGTAAAGTTTTTACATACTTACTCATGTATCAACTATTTTATATACTTGATTTAGAAAATAGATACAATCAAAGCATGTAAATGCTTTGATTGTATCTTAACATAAAAGGTTTGTTATTGAACCGTAAAACCGACTCCCCGATCAGCTGTATTTCCATTCGTATTTACAACCTCTCCTCTATAGTCAACGTCTTCGCCTACAACTAGTGAAGCAGGAATAATTAATGTATAGGCAATGGTATCTGTTGAATAAAACTGTGAATACCCAGATTGAGCAAATGTGTTTGTTTGAACAAGTGTCTCAGTAGTTCCACCATCGGTAGAAACATACATATTTATAGCCTCAATATCTGTATCGGACCAAAAGTTAAATGTAAATGTTACCGAGCCTCCAGCAGTTGGGTCATCTCCAACCCAAGTATAATCAGATGCTGAAGGGATTGAACCTAAACTGGTTTTAATTAATCCATCAATTGGCGCAGGTGGTTTTTCGTAACAAGCAGTTAGTGCCACAGCCAAGCCACAAATCAATAATATTTTATTATATAGTTTCATAATTAATGTCTTTAATAGTTAATCTATTGATCTCTCCACATTTTAGCTGCAAAATCTTTTGTAGCTGAAGTAGCATTATCATTATTTCGATTATACTCATCTAAAGGGTATAATGCTCTTTGTGGAAACTCCCCTTCTGGCACATCAGGGCTTTGAATTCCTGGAGGTGGTGGTGCTAAATTCGGATAGATTGTTGTACTATAAGAATGTCTTCGCATATCCACCCACGCTTCTGGATTTAGAAATAAAGCAATATACTTTTCTTTCATTATTAGAGACATTGTTAATGCACCTGACCCAACTGCTACATTTGCGTCAGCCAAATAAGCATCTCTGCTTGCTGCATCCACTCCTACTTTATCCATATTGGCAGTAATACCTTCTAGGTATGCTGTATATGCATTGCCAGAGCTCCCATTCATCATTTCTGCTTCTGCCTCAATAAACTTAAGCTCAGCATAACTTACCATACTTAATGGAGCACTTTCGGTAGTATGATACGTACCTTCATCAATATTGGCATTACCTGTTTGAGCTCCATCCAACGTGCCTCCTGTAATAGGCACAATTACATTATCAGCTGTTGTGTTTGTAAGAACTCTTACTCTTGGGTCTTCAATTAAACTTGCTAAAGGAAAGTTTATACCATTAAGATTATCAATAAAATAAGCGCCAGGCCAAATGGATATATTACCAGTGTTGTTAGCAAGTACGGGCGATGAATGCCATGGGTTTCTATTTACTGAATTATATGTTAATTCAAAATCATCATCATTGGAAGTAAATGCATTGCCCAAAGCAGCCAATGCATCACTTGCTGCACTGCCTCCTTTATTACTTAAATGGATAGCATACCTCGCCTTTAATGCATTGGCAAACTTAATCCAAGACCCCATATCACCTCCATAAATCAGATCGTCCGATCCTGGCTCTAAACCTTCAATATTAGGTGTGGCTAAATTTGTAAGTCCATCATTTAGCAATGAACCAAGTGATGCATAAATACTTTCTTGCGAATCATACCCAGGCTTTGGGATGTCAAATCCATTAAATGCTTCATTATAGGGTACATCTTCCCAACAATCGGTAATAACACCAAGATTAAATGCGATTAACACTTGTGCCATTCCTTCATAATGAGGCAGGTTTTCTTCTTGTGCTTGAATAATTACTTGGTTTAGGTTATTCATTGAAACCAGATAAGCTTCAGACCAAGAAGATGACAACGTAAATACACCATGATCAGAAGCCCCACCACCGTACATCTGTTGTGCAACCTGACTAGTAGTAAATGCTATTTTGTAATGCAAATCACTTGTAGATTCAACGGTAACAGGAAACATGGCTTGTAGAGAAACGGCCGTCACCTTATTAGGATCATCATTGAAGTCACCTCCTAGATAGTTTTCACACGAGGTGAATCCCAAAAAGATAAATCCTAAGAATATTATTTTTATATATATGTTTTTCATTTTTTTAAAATTTAACGTTTAAAGTAAACAAGAAGCTTTTAGTGCCTGGCACTGTCATCCCTGTAAAGCCCATTATATTGCTACCAGACCCAAAGTAGTTTGATTCTGGATCATACCCTTTAAATGGGGTGTTTACAAATAAATTATTAGCAGTAAACGTAATGCTAGCTCCCGTCATTTTAATTTTTGAAATTAAATCAATCGGAAACTGGTAAGAGAGGGCAACTGTTCTTAACCGCAACCAAGAAGTTTCTTCTAAGATATTTTCAGCAATTCGGTTATACCTTCCACTCCATCTATAAAATCCACTGCCATCTTCAATGTCAACTTCAATATCATTTTCAACATAGATAGGGTCTCCATTTCCATCAGTCCCATCTTCCCGTACGCCATCAAAAATTACTTTTTCATAACGCCTGTCAGAGTCTTTCAGTACTCCGTTTCTAATTCCATTTCTAATTCCCATATCAAGTGCATTACCACCACTTCGCCATTCTAGCAAAGCTGAAAGAGTAATACCTTTATAAGAAAATCGGTTATTCATACCTGAAATAAAATCTGGCAATGCATTTCCAACCTTTTCTATTACAAAGGCCCCGTCTTCATCTCGCGCTCTATCAGGGTAGCCGTTTCCATCTAAAATCAGTGTTCCATCATCAGTTCGGTCGTATATATATCCATACAGTGAACCAATATCATCACCAGGAACCAATTTATAAGTAATTCCAGAAGTATTAGCATATAAAGGAATCTCATCTATCCCTTCTCTTACCGAGATAACCTTACCAACATTTTTTGACCAATTAATATCGATATTCCAAGTAAAATCGCCTATTTCAACTGGAGTAGCATTAAACATTATTTCGAAACCTGAATTTTCAATTTCTCCTGCATTGGTGGTATATCTCGACAATCCTGTTCCGTTCGAAATAGGTACATTTAATATCATATCAGAACTGGTGGCCTTATAATAAGTCAAATCAAGCCCTATTTTATTATTTAAAAACCTCATATCAGTACCAAACTCAATAGCAGTAGTAGTTTCAGGTTTTAAATTTACATCACCTGCAATCGTGCTCTTTCGAAATCCATTAGTACCATCAAAGGGGAAAGCACTTGCACCTTCATACGTAAAACCAATACTGTGAGGTGCGGCATCTTTACCTACCTGCGTCCATGAGGCTCTAAATTTACCATAGCTTAAAATTGAGTTTTCTGGGATATATTCAGAAAATATAAGCCCTAAATTCACACCAGGGTAGAAGTAACTCCTATTGCCCTTGGGTAATGATGATGAAATATCGTTTCTACCAGTAAAGTTTAAATAAACAATGCCTTTGTAATCGATTTTTACATCTGCAAAAAATCCAATTTGTCTGTATTGGCTTTTATGATCCGAGCCAAAAACGTTAGCCGTATTGTCAATGTCATTAAAATCAGGAAATGTAAAGGTTTCTCCTCGTCTGGTGGTTGAAGCCCTACTTATATCAATTATCTGATTTCCTAAGGTTATGCTTGCATTTAGATTTTCGTTAATACTTTTAGTTGCGGTTAATAGAAAATTTGAATTAATTTCTGTTCTATTAATATTAGCATCTACTATAAAACCTCCATTTTGAGAGGATAAATCTATTCCTGGAGGCACAAATCTATTTCTTGTATCGTTATAATAATCGGTACCTAACCTGTAATCTACCATTAACCAATCTGTAATTTGATAATTTAAGCCAACTTGGCCAGACACTCTATTTACAACATCATTATATTCAACAAACTCGGCTAAATAACGGGGGTTATCAATAATACCATCAGAATAATCTTTCATAGAACCATCAGGGTGCTGATAGTCATTGATATCAAATGTTGGAGTCATATAACTTAATGAACTCATTATTGATTTATCTCCTGATATTGCTTTATTGCCACCAGAGCGTGTATAATTACCTGCAGCAGTAAACGTTAATTTATCTGAAAGCGAAATATCTCCTTTAATACGTACCGTTGTTCTTTTCCAACTACTAAAAGGGGTAATTCCTTTTTGGTTTAGGTTTGAAACAGAGGTAAATATTCTAGCTTTTTCATTTCCACCACTAACGCTCAAGTTATATTCTTGCCGGCTGCCTCTTACAAAAAAGTTATCGATGTTATCAAAAACTGGAATACCATCTCTCACTTTAGGTCCTAAACTCTGAAAACGTAATGGATCCCCGTTGCCTCTAAACCTTAATCGACCAAACCTGCCTTCTCTATATTTTGTTTGCACTTCTGGGCGTATTCCTAATTCATCCCAGCCTTGTGTAGTACTAAGGCTTATAATTGTTTTACCAGATTTACCAGACTTGGTGGTTATAACAATAACACCATTGGCTGCTCTGGAACCATAAAGAGCAGCTGCTGCAGGCCCCTTTAATACATTCATTGATTCAATATCATCGGGGTTAATATCTGCCAACCTGTTGGTAGAAGACCCTTGTTCTGCTGAATTTGCTGCATTGCTACCTGATGAAGGCAAAATATCAATAACATCTGTAGCATTGCTAATAACAATACCATCAACTACTATTAATGGTTGGTTGTTGGCTCCTGGGTTTAACGAAGTAATGCCTCTAATAATAATATTAGAACCGCCACCAGGCTGCCCACTTGAGCTGTTGATGTTAACTCCTGCAACTCTACCCTGCAATGCATTTATAACATTTACTTGCTTTGATTCCATCAATTCTTCAGATTTTAGTTGCTGAACGGAATAACCCAAGGCTTTCTTTTCTT
>CAZQWZ010000206.1:0-4855 GCA_964596935.1 uncultured Roseivirgaceae bacterium | reverse complement strand
TACGAAAAAAGCATCAATATTTGATGCTTTTTTTATCGGACAACAGTATATTATAATATGAAACTAATTAAAACCACACCATTTATTTTACTTATTGTATTGTCCATTGCTTGTAATACAAACGTTAAAGACATTCAAACGCTTATTACTATTGAGCTTCAAAAAGAAGTTTCTCAAAAAATAAAGTTAAGCAATATTGCCTTAATTGATAGCATTAAAATTATTGACATCAATGGGTTTCAAGAATTTGGAGAGGTGAAATCTGCAATGTGGCTAAATGATAAACTCATTTTACACACCTCTTCGCCCAAAACGGTTACCCTATTAAACAGCAATGGCAGGGCTATTCATCAAATTGGACTTAATCATATTATAAACGACATTACCAGTATAAACGTAGTTGGCAATAAAGTGTATGTTTTGGATAGGGGCTTGTTAAAAATGCACGTATTTGATGAGAATTTAAAGGCAAAAAATAAATTTTCAATCCCATTTTTCAGCCAATCCTTTAACGTATTAAATGATTCTACGATTGTTTTTTATACGGGTAACGAAAAAACGGACGATAACGAAGGGAAGTTGATTTTTTATGATGTGTTAAACGAAGTAGTAATGAATGATTTATTGCCAATATTAGACATTCAACAAAAATATTTTCATTTTTTAACTACCTATCATTTCAATAATTTTAATGGTAAAACTATTTTTTGGGATAGCTCAATAGATACCATTTATTCAATCAACGATGGTGGTATTACCCCAATAATTTCCCTTGATTACGGAAGCAGTGGGTTGCCAATTGATTTCTATAAAAATGCTCAATTTGATAACGCTTACGATTTTGTAACACAAATGAGAAAGAAAGGATATGCATATAGGCATTTTAAAATTCTTTCAAATAGAAACTATATGTTAATTGTGTTTGAAAAAGGAGGAGACTTTTTACAACATTATACAGCTATAATGAGGATGTATCAAAAACATTTAAAAACATTGATGACGACATTATTTTTAATAGAAATTTAGAAGATATAAAATTATCATACTTCGTAAATTTATACAATACTAATTCTTTTATTTCTTTTGTGCCATTTGAGTTTGCAGAAGAGTCTTTAATAGAGAATGTTACAAGTAATTCAATTATTAAAAAGGCTGCAACTACTAAACAAAATATACTTGTATTTGGGAGTTTAAAGTAAGAAACCACTCCCTAAGAGTCACTTTTTCAGAAGCTTCAGTTCAGTTAGCAGGTGAAAAGAAGATGTTTCTGCGAGCTTGTTTTGGTATAAATGGAAGAAATTCTTCAGCCCAAACCCTAAATAATATGGTATTCTGTATATGGTGAATAATGCGGGCTAAGGAAGCTAGTGCTGAAACGAAATTGACTAAATTTGTTAGCTGGGTGTTAGGCGTTTGTATTTTTAAGGAGAATGGTTGTAAAATTAATCTCCCAAGAGAAATTAATAAGCTAATGCCCTATTAATTTTGAGATTTCGTAACAGTTGCAATTTCATGGTAAATAATGCGGGTTAATATGATATAACTTATTCTATGACAAGATTTCTACTTCATCGCCCCATAGCTGTTTTTATGGTAACCCTAGCTTTACTCGTATTTAGTGTACTGGCCTTATTGCAGTTGCCCATTAACCTGTTGCCGCCTATAGATGTACCCTCTATTATTATTAAAGTTTCTGTCCCTAATGGATCGCCACAAACCATAGAAAACAATATACTAAAACCGATAAGAGAAAACCTCTTAACCCTTACCCACTTAAAAGAAATAGAAAGCACTGCTTGGGCAGAAGCAGGTCAAATTCATATTAGCTTTAACTACAAAGCCAATATGGATTTAATGTACATAGAGGTAAACGAACGGATTGATAGGCTTCAAAATAAATTACCGCCAAAGATCGATCGCCCCAAAGTTATGCGCCTAAGTACAGCGGATATACCTGTTATGAGGGTTCAAGTAATACCCAAAGATTCAACTAATTATGTGGCTGTTTCACAATTAGCGTCCAATGTATTAAAAAGACGGATAGAGCAAATAGAAGGCGTGTCGATAGTAGATGTGGTAGGCAAGCAAAAAACAGAAATTGCCATTATTCCACTTTTTGATAAGCTAGCAACCTATAATATTTCATTAGATGCCTTAATAGCTACCATAAACGCAAGTAATATTAATTGGGGTTCTATTAGTGTTAAAGATGGGCAATATCGCTATTATATAAAATTAGCTACCATTTTAACATCTTCCAAAAATATTTTAGAGCTGCCCATTTATACCAGCGGTGGCAATAACATAAAAGTAAAAGATGTAGCACTTGTAGTTGACCAAGTGCAAGCCCCACGAGGATTTCATTTATTAAATAATAAAAAAGGGTTGGCAATTATAGTGCATAAGCAAAGTAATGCCCGTATGATGGAATTGACAGCCAAAATAGAAGAAAGCATCGCTGTTTTTAAAGAAGAATATCCACAAGTAACCTTTAAAATAACACAGGATCAATCAAGCTTATTAAGTGCAGGTATAACAAATTTAAAAACGGCTTTGTTATTTGGAGGAGTATTCGCTTTTGCTGTTTTATTTATTTTTATGAATAATGTACGGTTAGCTATTATTATGGGGCTAAGCCTTCCTATTTCTTTATCCTTAAGCTTTTTGTTGTTTTATATATTTAATATTTCTATTAATATTATTTCGTTAAGTGGGCTTGCTTTAGGGCTAGGTATGCTTATAGATAACGCCATTATTGTATTAGATAATATAACCGCTAAACGAAAAGAAGGCTATGATATTACTACAAGTTGCGTGCTAGGGGTAAAAGAAGTACAATCTCCTTTAATAAGTTCGGTACTAACCACCATAGCTGTTTTTGTGCCTTTGGTGTTTTTACATGGCATGTCAGGGGCTTTGTTTTACGATCAAGCCATAGCTGTTTCTGCCATTTTAGGAGTTTCGTTGTTGGTGTCGTTTACGGTATTGCCACTTTTATATAAACTATTGTTTAGTAGTTCTAGCATGCCAAGCTCAACCAATAAATTGTTTAATGGCATAGCATTACTTTACGCTAAAATACTACATCTAGCATGGCAACATAAAAAAATAGCACTTACCTTCATAATAATGCTTTGCTTTACTGGGTTTTGGTTAGGAAGTAAAATGCCAAAAACAGTACTGCCGCCTATAGAAAGGAATGAGTTTGTTTTAAAAATAGATTGGAACGAACCCATCCATCTTAACGAAAATAAACAAAGGGTTTTAGCCATCAAACAAAAAGTACACGAAAAAGTTGTGTTTTCGGAGGCAGAAATTGGAGAAAGGGAAACTTTATTGGGGGTTGAAGAGTACGGCAGCAATAGAGCGAAAGTTTATTTTTATGTAAAAAACAATATAGCAGAAGAAGATTTTAAGGCAGAGTTAACCCAGTGGATTACGACTAGATTTCCAGCATCCATTAGCTCTATTATACCAGCACCCAATGCATTTGATCAAATTTTTTCGAATGCAAAGCCGTTTTTAGTCGCCAAACTACGGGGAAAAGACAGCTTATTAACCGAGAAGCAAGCACGATTAGCCATCGCCCATAACACAGCTCAAGCTTCGCTCGCTAAAGGGTTTTCGCAAGAAACATCGGTAAAATTAGTGGTAAAAAATGAACGGCTAGCTCTATATAATATTGATAGAGAAAAATTACAGCTACTCCTTGCCAAAATAGTTGGAGAAACCACAGTTACCACGCTTAAAAGTTATGGCGATAATACCACAGTATCGCTACAAGCATACCCGCAAGCACATCAAAATCTTAATAAGCTATACATTAAATCGGAAAAAGGAGTAGAGTACCCTATAAGCACTTTTGTAAAAATCACATATCATCAAGATTATAAATATGTAACTGCCGATACGAAGGGGCAGTACCAAGCCATCTCTTTTTCTACTATGCAGCAGGTAGAGCAGTTTATGAACTATTTAAAACAAAAACTAATACAAAAAGGTGTATTAGTCGATTTTGACGGCACTTATTTTGAAAGCAAAAAAAATTTAAAGCAATTAATGTTTGTGCTTATTATATCATTTGGCTTATTATACTTTATTCTGGCAGCTCAGTTCGAGTCTTTTGTTCAGCCCCTTATAATTATTTTTACGTTGCCATTAGGTATTGGAGGTAGCCTTTTACTACTTTATTTTACAGGATCTTCTCTTAATATAATGTCGGGCATTGGTATAATTGTGATGCTTGGTATTATGATAAACGATGCTATTTTAAAGTTAGCTACAATTAATAGGTTTCGTAATAATGCAAGCACAGCTATTTTGTCAAAAACCGACTTATTTAACCTCATTCACCAAGCAGGCTTGGTAAGGCTACGCCCCATATTAATGACTTCCTTAACCACTATATTAGCATTATTGCCTGTGTTATTCACTACAGGCTTAGGAGCAGATTTACAGCGTAGCTTAATAATAGCCGTAATAGGAGGGCTTACTGTAGGCACGTTTACTTCCTTGTTTTTTGTGCCTGTTATGTATTATTATTTGGTAAAACAAAATATTAATAGACCCTCATTCCCTCTTATTAGGTGACTATGAGCGATAGCGATATGGTGTAAAATAAAAGATAATACACTTGCATAAGTTTTTTATCACCTTAAACCCGTGAGGGGAATACTTTGCAATTCTTAACCCAATTGCAAAATTAAAAATTACAACATTCTGATTATTAGCATATTGTAAAATATGATTTTCAATCTGGGTTAAAATATTATACTAATGGGCATTACAAAATAATACTATCCATATTAACATTGAAATGCCGCGTACTTAGATTAATTCTACCTCTAATAAGGAG
>CAZQWZ010000205.1:0-4857 GCA_964596935.1 uncultured Roseivirgaceae bacterium | reverse complement strand
TTGGGCAGGGTATGTGCTTATTGGTAATTACGACCCTATTAAACTTGATAAGAAAGTTTTAATATGGGGTTTTTCTTTAAGGTATTATCTGCTAGTCTTTGCTATTCTAATTACTTTTCTGCTCCTTCTAAAAAAGTTTAGATATTAGGTTACATCATCATTATTTTCACCACTAAGTAGTGAAAATATGAGAAATTATCAGATTGGCTATTCTTACAAAAATCGAAAATTTAATGCCGTGGTTGAACTCGAAATGATTACAGAAGATAACATTATTCGAGAGTTGATGAAAACCAATAAAGATTTAGTAACTAATTGGGATAGAAAAAGCTTTATTATCGAATCAGTTATCGTTGCATAAAAAATTATGCTGCCGTTATTTATCGCATTTTAGCAAAAAAAATTTAGCTGTTGTAGTTTTTTTATACTTTTAAATGATGAAGCCTTTTTTAGTTTATTTAAGCCTTATTCTATTCGTAGTTTCTATCAGAGCTGAGGGGCAATATATCGAGGGGCAAACCTATACCTGCCAACAAACTGCTGATTCTATAACAATAGATGGCAAAGCAGATGAACAATCTTGGATCAGTGCCAAATGGACTCAAGAGTTTGTAGATATTGAAGGAGGCAAACAGCCAACCCCATATTTAAAAACACAAGTGAAAATGCTTTGGGATAGCGAATACTTCTATTTCTATGCAAAACTGGAAGAGCCTCATAATTGGGCTAACCTCAAACAACGTGATACGGTTATTTATTGGGATAATGATTTTGAAATCTTTATCGACCCCAATGGTAATACCCAAAATTATTACGAACTAGAACTAAATGCACTAAACACCGTTTGGGATTTAATGCTTACCAAACCCTATAGAGATGGAGGCAAGGCCATTACTTCGTGGGATATTAAAGGATTAAAAACGGCAGTTCATATTGAAGGTACACTAAACGCCCCCTCAGACATTGATAAATATTGGAGCGTTGAAGTTGCCATTCCATGGAAATCATTAATTGAGACATTGCCTAAGAAAGACCGTAACATTGCAGGCAAAACAATGAGAATAAACTACTCTCGTGTGCAATGGGAAACAGAAATTATAAAAGGAAAATACGTAAAGAAAAAACTACACGAAAATAACTGGGTATGGTCGCCACAGCGGGTAATTGCCATGCACGAGCCCGAATTTTGGGGAAGGGTTTATTTTTCTCCCAACCTTGTTGGTATAGATGATGAATATAGATTTGATGTAGAATCTGAAAAAGTACGGCAAGTACTATATACCATTCACCGAGCTCAAAGAGCTAGCCTAAAAAAATTAGGCAGTTTTAGCAAAAACAAAGAGGATCTATATGAAGGAACTTTAAAAATAGATTGGACTTTAGATACTGAAAGCTACTGGTATCATGTTAAACTCTATGACCCTTTTAATAAAACCATAATCTGGCATATTGATGAATCAGGCAAGTTGTGGCAAGAGAAACTACCAAAATTTTAGATCCAATTGCTTAAACATAAAGTCATATTTAAACAATAATTTATCTGCCCAATCTTCCGAAGTTAGTGCGCCACCATGCCCTGCACCAGGAATAAGGTATAATTGATACATCGATTCCGGGCTTCCTTTTTCTTGTAATGTAGCTAAAAATTTATAGGAATGAAATGGGGGAACCCTGTCATCACTATCTCCCGTAATTACCAAAGTAGTTGGGTATTTAACCCCTTCTTTAATGTTATGTAAAGGCGAGTAAGACTTCAAATTCAAAAAATCATCCTTATTAGTTGTTATCCCAAATTCATTAATACTTGTGCTAGTAGAACCAATAGTATACTTTTCAAAGCGCAACATATCTAATACCCCTGCTTCAATAATGGCTGCTTTAAAAAGCTCTGGTCTTTGTGTAATTGCAGCCCCAACTAATAGTCCACCATGAGAGGCGCCATTTATTCCTAGTTTTCTAGAATTTGTATATCTTTTGTTTATTAAATATTCTGCAGCCGCTATAAAATCATCAATGGCATTTTGCTTTTTTAACCTTCTGCCTGCTAATGCCCAATCTCTTCCTTCAGCTCCACCACCTCTTATATTAGGAATAGCCAATATGCCCCCGTGCAATAACCATAAGGTTTGTGATCTATTATACTTTGGTTCTATGGTAATACCATAGCCTCCATAGCCATATAATAAGGTTGGATTATTACCATTTTGTTTTACGCTTTTTAGTTTTGTAATGTACATCGGAATTTCCGTGCCATCCTTTGATGTATATTTTACATATTGGGTTTCTAAATCCTTTGCATCATATGGGATCCAAACGGTTTCTCTCGGTTTTATACTCAAATCCTTTAAAGATATTTGATACCAGATATCTGGATGATAAAAAGATGAAATACAAAAATCTGTATGTTCTACTTCAGTGTTATTCTCATAAAAATACCGCACTTTTTTACCTTCTGGATAATTTATTTTTTTCAATAGTTTACCTTCCAAATTAAAAATCATTACCATAAACTTGCCATCTTTTCGATAGATACAAGCAAGTTTATCTTTTCCAAACTTGTTTACTTCTCTAAGCCTAATATCATATTCAGGAATAAGCTCAAACGGTTTATTTACTTCATTAATATTTGCTGCCAACACCTTACCATTAGGCGCATTCCAATTAGTGTATAAAACTACAGTGTCACTAAAAAGGGCTTCAATACCAAATTTGATAGATTCTTCGTTTGGGTAAATTAAAAAATGCTTTAGCAAAAACGATTCGCCTCCATTTAGAGAAGCATACGATAGTGCTTTATAAACCTTGCCTTTCGTATAATAAAAGTGATGAAAAAATAATTTTTCATCATCCATATTGCTATAACCGAAATAATTAGTTCCTGTAACATCTGGGTTTCTGTACAGTAGTTTATCTTCAGATTGTGTAGTGCCCATTTTATGGTAATAAAGCACTTGACCTGTAGCCTTATCTAGTAACGCTCTTCCCTCTTTAGGCTTGTCATAACGATCATAATACACACCGTTTTCATTCCAAATAATATTGCTACTCCCTCTTAAATAGCGTAGTGTGTCTGATAGTTGAACTCCTCGTATTAAATCAAAAAAATAAACTTCTCGCCAATCACTTCCATTTCTCGACATTTCTATAGCAACTAAGTTCAATTCTTCGTCCACCGTTCGATTAGAAATAATCACTTTATCACCTTTACGGCTTTGGAAGTTTTTCATCTTTACCAAAAAACTATAATTATCTCCCGATCCTCTTAACCGATAGAGTAAACTAGGTGTTTTTTTGTAATCAGTAAATTTATATTTAAACTCGTATTTGCTTTTAAGCTTATCTTCCAAACCAACATAACCTTCTTTGGTTTCTTCAGATGTTCCACTATACATGGTGCCAATCTGTGTTCTCAAAGTCCAATAATGACTGGCCTTATTCCCTTGTTTATCCGTAAATTTCTTCTGTGTATCAAGCCATTCCTTTAACCTTGGATCATTAGGGTTTTCCATCCATTGATATGGGTCATAAACTGCACTATCAAAATAATGATTTATCGTAGAATCTTTACTTGTAGGAGCATACTTATACACTTTTTGTGCACTTGCCAATATGTTTGAAATAGCAAATAAAATAATTAGGAGATACTTAAGCATTTAAAAGTGTTTTGTGTGATAAAAAAGGTAAAGAAACTGATTTATTTTAAGCTAAGTACTATCAAGGTTCAATTGTTTTATAGCAGTAAAATCCTTAGTTATCAAAATGGTTTTCAAATACAAGGTTAAGTATGACTTATATTCTTTTTTTCTTATGGATTAGAGTGTTATTTTGGAATCTTGTGCGAAAAAAATAAAAATTAGCAGCAAATGAGTGAAGAAATTGAATTGGGCCTAACATTAATGGCTGTTGGAATGACAACCGTGCTTTCTATTTTGGCATTGGTGGTCATTGGTGGAAAAACCTTGATTTCGTTAATTAATAAGTTTTCGCCAGAAGGAGAACTAGTGCCTTTACAAGCAGTTGCAACTGAATACATCAGCAAAACCAAAATATCAGTTTTAGCTTCTGCGGTTGCTTCTGCAACCGAAGGAAAAGGAAAAATAACGAATATTAAAAAGCTTTAAATATAAATTATGGGTAGGAAAATAAAATTCTGTTTGTTATATAGAGATATGTGGCAGTCTTCTGGTAAATATGTGCCTCGTGTAGATCAATTAAATAAAGTAGCTCAGCCCATTATTGATATGGGTTGTTTTGCAAGGGTCGAAACCAACGGTGGTGGATTTGAGCAGATCAATTTGCTTTTTGGAGAAAATCCCAATAAAGCAGTTCGAGAATGGACACAGCCATTTAACGATGCGGGCATTCAAACGCAAATGCTCGAACGTGCTTTAAACGGAATCAGAATGAACCCTGTGCCTGCCGATGTTCGCCAACTTATGTTCCGTGTTAAAAAAGCACAAGAAGAGATATTTCTCGCTCGTTTGATGGCCTTAACGATGTGCGCAACCTCGAAAAATCCATCAAGTTTGCGAATGAAGAAGGAATGGTTTCGCAGGCTGCATTAAGCGTTACCGAATCGGAAGTGCATACGGTAGATTATTATATCAACTTGGCAGATCAACTAATTAAACTTGGAGCCCAAGAAATTTGCATTAAAGATATGGCAGGCATTGGCCGACCTGTGTCATTAGGCAAAATTGTAAAAGGCATTAAAGATGCTCTGCATGCCGAATATATTTTGAATAATACTCGGCATGCAGAGTATTATTTATTAGATTTGGAGAATAGCATTAAATATGAAGCCAGAAGAAACAGTTGATTATCACATTAGAGCCGCTTGGTATGGGTTCTTTCGTA
>CAZQWZ010000204.1:0-4857 GCA_964596935.1 uncultured Roseivirgaceae bacterium | reverse complement strand
ATTTGGATGTACAAGCCTTGCCAACAACCCTAATTATTAACGAAAATGGCGAAATTGTATTTAATGAAATTGGAGCAAGAGATTGGAGTAGTGATAAAAGTATAGCCTTAATTAAAAGTTTTAGCATAAAAAAATAATAGAGGTAAGCATTTAGGCACATATTTTTTTAATGAAAATAAAACGTTATCGTCATTCCTGCGCAGGCAGGAATCCGTTAATATCCCAATACTAAACCAGTTAAGTAATTTTGTAAAATAAGATATCCATATTACATCATTTAACTGCAATTTGTATAGGTAGCTAAGTGATTACCTCTAAAAAATAATTTCTAAACGTCATCCAGAAGGAGGTACGACTGAAGGATCTCTTTTTATTTATATAATAATTAATATGAAATACCTATATATCATAATTGCCCTATTTGTAATTTCTTGTTCTACATCTTCAATTGATGAAATTAGAGTGGAGGATATGCTTAGTCCTGCAAAAAACCAAAGTGGTGAACCTGCTTTTTTTCAACTTTCTAATGCTGAAACAGGAATGAGTTGGGTTGAGACCGATGGAGAATCTAATTCGGTTAAGTTTTCGGTTTATAAAAACAGCAATTGGACAGAGCCTTTCACTATCGCTTCTGGCGAAAATATTTTGGCTAACTGGGCAGATTTTCCAGGTATTATAACCAATGGTAGTGATTGGGTTGCGTGGTATTTACAAATGACAAATGTTGAAAATTTTGCGTATGATGTAATGATTATGCAATCATCTGATAATGGAAATTCTTGGACAGAGCCACAAAAACTGCATAGCGATAGTACACAAACGGAGCATGGCTTTGTATCGGCAGCACCTTCAGATGGAGGTTTTCAGCTTATTTGGTTAGATGGCAGGTTTGCCACTGATATGGCTGGAAATTTTACTTTGCGTACTGCTTTTCTAAATTTTGAAGGAGCAATTTCACATAGAGCAATTTTAGACGATAACACATGTACTTGCTGCCAAACTTCATTGGTAAATATAAACTCTGATTTTATTGCTTTATATCGAGATAGGAGTGAGGAAGATATTAGGGATATTGCCACTGTAAAATTTAATAATTTAGAAGAGAATTTATTAGTTAATATGGTAAATAATGATAATTGGCATATTGCAGGCTGCCCAGTAAATGGGCCACGTTCTGTAGTTAATAGAGATAAAATAGGGGTTGTATGGTTTACCATGGGCACAGATGGAGTGCCAAAAGTACAGTTTGCTACTTCTAATGATGGAGGCGTAACTTATACAGCACCTTTATTAATTGATACAAATAATTTAGGACGAGTTGATATTTTAGCAAGTGGAGGTTCTTACTACATTAGTTATTTAGATAAAGCAGAAGATGAAAGTGTGGTAAAAATTACTGAAGTGCAAGATGGTAAAATTGTTGACACTACAACTATCGCAAGCGTTTCATCTTCTCGAAAAACAGGTTTCCCTCGAATGGCTTTGGCTGCTTATGATGTAGGTATATTTATTGCTTACACCGATGTTGAAAGCAATAAAGTTAAATTGAAGCACTTTAGTTTTTAATGATAAGCTCTAATAACAGTAAGAAGTTACTAATCAAAAAAGCAAGTCATTCCTGCGTAGGCAGGAACCCTTCTTGTGCAATGTAAAAAAAGACAACAAATAGCTGAGTTTTATATTTTTATCACAAATGCTACACTTCTATATTTACAGGTTCCTGCCTACGCAGGAATGACGGCAAGTGATTTTTGAGTTTAGTATCAAAATAATACTACTTTAATCTTTAAATTATAGCAATTTATAGAACGGGTCTTTTTTTAATGATAGGGAGAGTGTTTCTTTTTAACTTTTTTAAACATGGCTATAAAATAATTACCTGTTAATGCACTAAATCCTCCAATAATAGCTCCTAGTAAAGCAGTTACTAGCACCATTTGAAATCCAGATTCTAAACCAAATAATGCTGCAACCTTGCCACTTAAAAGCGATTGGTTGGCATTGTCTATGCTATAAGCTAAGTAAAACCACAACGCTCCTAATCCTATAAATCCTGCAAAAAATGAGAAAAATCCTTTATTATAAACTAGAATGGTTGCTAGTGCAGAGCCAATCATTACACCCCACCAAGGCAGCATAAATTGTGATGTATAACTAAGAACCATCACTAAAATCAATTGTCCTATAAATCGTATCATATCTAGTTAGTTTTTGGGCTTAGTGTTTGTTGTACCAATGTATTTTCTGGAGATGATTCAGGTTTTTGCATCAAATCAAGTTCAAAATATTCTCCTGATGCCCATACCGAAATCATATCTTCGTATTGGGTGCTTCCTGGGTTGCCCGATTGGCCGCCTGGATAAACACCATAGGCTTTTACTCCATTCGGGTTCATGTCAACCACCATTCGCCACGATGGGCCGTGGTTTTCAGAAGTAGCATTTACAATTTGATGATTGCCACCAATAGGTACATTGTACCTGCCAAAAGGTTTTAGCCTTAATAAATGTTTTATATACGTTTGTTTATAATCGCTCCAACCTTTTAAATCACCCATATTCTTCATTTTTAAGGCCATATCTTTAAACGATTGCGTTATTAAATCATAGGCATTCTCTTTTTTTGCAGTAGTTGGGTTGTCAAACTGATTAAAACCTGGATTTTCTATTAACAGTTTAATGGTGTTATAGGCCGTTGGGTTCGGTAACTCAATCTCTAAGGTTATTAATTGTGCCCAAGTTTTAGGGTAGAGTGCATCCCACCAAGCTTCGTAATAGGAGGCTCCTAAAGAGTTAATATTATTATATAAATTCCAATTTTTTAAAATTGAGATGGCTTCCTTTTCATCCGAATTAAGTACTAGCGTATCCACAACCGATAGGAAATAAGGAAGAGATTCGGCAGCCTTTAAATTATAATTATCAGATTGTAAGTTCATTAAATCTTTTACTGTAATGCTATCCATTTCTCGTAACCGAGTATTAATTCTCCTATTTCTGTACGATTCGTAGCTTCGAGCCGTAATGTAATAAGGGTAAGTAGTATCGGCTGGGTATTGATTAGCAGATGAGATAAATCCTCTCTCGGGGTTTAAATCCATTACATTATGTTCAAAGGGAATAAAAGTCCAATCATGTTCGGTGGTGCTTCCATCCAGCAAAAATTTACCTTCTTCAAAACGTTTGTTAGGAAATTCCCCTTGCACGCGCATAGCAATATCTCCATGAGCAGAAGCAAAAGCAAAATTTTGAGCAGGAGCTGAGTAATAATCCAAAGCAGCCATGTAATCGTTATGATTTTTAGCCCTATTTAGTTTATAAAAAGCAAGTGCTTCTAAAGAGGAATCGTGTGCAATCCAACGCAGTGCATAGTATTTTTTCTCAGATGAAGGATGAAATGTATCATCAAACATCACCGGCCCAAAATGGGTATAAAGAACGGTGTCATAAACGGTTTCACCACCAGCCACTTTTATCTCTTCAATTTTCTTTTCGGTTTTAACCCATTTACCATCTAATTTATACTCGTTATGAGAGTCACCTTTAAAAGTAATTTTATACCAATCCACCAAATCGCGCTGGGCATTGGTTACGCCCCAAGCGATGGAGTCGTTAAAGCCAATTATTACATTGGGTGAGCCCGGCAAACTTGCCCCCATCACATTTATTCCAGGTGCAGATAATTGAATGGTGTACCAAAGTGAAGGCAAGTTTAGTCCAAGGTGTGGGTCGCTGCATAAAATGGGGTTTCCAGAGGCTGTTTTTGAGCCTGAAACTGCCCAGTTATTACTTCCGTTTAATGGGTTAGGTTCAGGCACTAACTTATTAGTGATTAATTCTACTACTTGGTTATCATCAATTGAATCCTTTATAATAGGTTCGAAATCCCAGCCTTCTGGCTTGTTTACTATTGGATCAAAAGGCGTATCCATATCAGGAAAAATCAAATCAAAATTCTCTCGACCAAGCAGGGCTAATGCATTGGTATTTTGCAAATCACGTTCTCCAAATGACAAATCATTGGCCATATATTTTAAAAGAAGGGCTACTTTTAGATTTGTCCAAGGCTCAGGCTTATAACCTAATAATTTATACTCAAATGGAAGGTCTCCTTGTTTTAGTGAATTGATATAAGCATTTACACCATTGGTGTAAGCATTAACTGCTTTTAGTATTTCTTCATTATTGTTAATTGCTGAAATAGTGTTTTCGGCAGCAAATACCATCCCTTTTCGCCTAGCTGTTTTGTCATAATCTAGTGCTTTATCTCCTACAATTTCGGATAATCGTCCAGCGGCAGCATACGTTTGAAATTCCATTTGCCAAAGCCTGTCTTTTGCGGTTACATAGCCTTGTGCAAAGTATAAATCTTTATTATTTGTAGCAAAAACATGTGGAAAATGGTGTTTATCATAGGTAACAGATACATTATCAACTAGGCCTTCAAATAGTATTTCATTTGGGTTTTGAGAATTACCTCCTTCAGCATTTTGCCAAAACCCAACGGTTGGAGAAAGAAAATTTCCGAGTGGAGGGGCAGGGCCTAGCTTAATGCTAAGTGCATACATTAAGCCTACTGTAATAATAAGCGTAAGAATAAATTTAAAAGTCTTCATATAGTAATAATTAAAAACTCTAAAATATGCAATTTATTTATAATCTCTTAGGTAAATATCTCAATGAAATATGCTCAAGTTTACACATAGTTAAAAAATGTGAAAGGTTATGATATTATAAACGAAAATTACTGCCATCCGACTAAAAAGAATTTTGCTATAACCCACATTATTCATGAAATTTAGCGGGTGTAGATACAAGGCGTCTAACTATGTAGATATACAAGTGTATTTCAAGTAGT
>CAZQWZ010000203.1:0-4867 GCA_964596935.1 uncultured Roseivirgaceae bacterium | reverse complement strand
TTTTTAATCCAAGCACCTTCTGTATCTACAGAGGATTGCTCTTCTTTCTCTATTTTTTTAACTGCAGATTCTTTGTCTATTTCCTCTGAACTTCGAGGCTCCTCTTCTCTATCCTCTGCCATTTTATATTTTACTTTTCCTTTAGGTTTTAAAGGGCTATCAATTATGCTAGCATCTACCAGAACCCCTGTTTTTACAATGATAGCATGAGCTTCTAATTGACGGTTGACTTCTTTAAATAGCTGCGTATATGCTTTTTTCTTAGTCATCAACGTTCTAAATCGACTAATTGTGCTGTTGTCTGGTGAAACTTCTTCTATGGTCATACCACAGAAATAGCTAAATGAGATACTATCATTTATTCGATCCTCCACTTCATAATCACTTAGTCCATACCACGTTTGAAGTAGACACACTTTGAACAGTAAAACCCCATCATAAGCTGGCTTTCCTGTTACACTATTGCCTTTTGTGTAATGCTTATTTATGATTGTTTTTATAGCACCCCAGTCAAGCAGTGTGTTAATTTGAGCAAAAAAGGTCTTTTTTATTTTTCTGGCTCTCAAATCGCAAATACTGTCTGCAAGAGTAGGATTAAATGATTTATTCATACCTCAATATACAAAGTAATCATCTCTATATCAGGCAATTAACAATAAAAAAAGGCGTTTAAATGCATTTTAACCTTGCAACGGTCTTGTATTGTAAAAAAATGGTCCACCCGAAATTGCACAAGCACCCATGGCAATTACATATTTGGGGTCGGCAATTTGCTCGTATAACCTACGAAGCACTGGTGCCATTTTATTAACAATGGTGCCTGCAATTACAATCATATCGGCCTGGCGAGGAGTAGCACGTGCTACTTCAAATCCAAAGCGTGACCAATCGTGGCGAGAGGCTCCTGTTTGCATCATTTCGATGGCGCAGCAACTTGTACCAAATGTTAATGGCCAAAGTGAATTAGATCGTGACCAGTTTACAATTTTATCGAACGAAGTAACAATAATGTTAGCTCCATTACCCGCGCCAATAACCTTTCCAGGAAAGTCTTCTGGTATATTCGAAGGGTTTTGAATATTGTCTAAATCTATTCCCATTTTAGTGCGTCTTTTTTCCAAGCATACAAAAGACCAAGCCCAAGTATGAAAAAGAATATTATTATTTCAATAAAAGCTACCATTCCCAAATCCTTCATCACTACTGCCCAAGGGACAATAAATAAGGTCTCTACATCAAAAATCAGGAAGATGATTGCAAAGAGGTAATATCCTACTTTAAACTGAATTCTAGAAGAACCCTGAGTTTCGATACCACACTCAAAGGTATCTTCCTTCATTTTTTGAGGCACTTTGGGTGAAACTAGGTAGGAAAAAATTACTGCTCCTCCAACCATTAATGTACCCAAAATGATAAATAAAATAATTGCCTCGTTGCCCATGGTCTATTTAATTTCCCAAGTTTCACCACTTTTTAATAAATCATTTACAGATTTAAAAGGTGAATTCTTCTCTACTTCTTCTACTTGCTTTTTCATTCTTATTTCGAATGATTCTTGACTAAAAGAACGGATAATTCCTGTAACAACTGGCATGTGAAGTTTAGCTAATATCATATGTAAAGTGGAATCTTCTTCGTGCGCATCGTGTACTAAAATATCCTCTTCAGTTATGCCATCTTCACCAATAGTAACAACCTCTAGCTTAAAGCCATTTAGTTTCAACCCTTTGTCTGAATTTGTTCCAAAAATCATGGGTTTACCATGCTCAATATAAACCTGATTGTCAAGTTTTACATCTTTCGCTGTATATTCAGCAAAAATATCTTTATTAAAAATTACACAGTTCTGTAATATTTCTATAATAGATGTTCCTTGATGTTTTTCTGCTTCAACACAGATGGCCGTCATCGCTTTCAAGTTAGTATCTGTTACTCTGGCAAAGAAATGTCCATTGGCACCTAGTACTAGTTCTCCAGGATTAAATGGATTATCAATGGTGCCTTCTGGGGAAGACTTAGTTTTATGACCTAGATTAGATGTAGGTGAAAACTGACCTTTTGTTAAGCCATAAATTCGGTTATTAAATAGAAGTACATTAATGCTTACATTTCTACGAATTAAGTGAATAAAGTGATTGCCTCCAATAGCCAATGCATCACCATCGCCTGTAATTTGCCACACACTTAAGTTTGGGTTGGCCAATTTAACACCTGTTGCAATTGCAGGAGCACGACCGTGGATACTATGAAAACCATACGTATCCATATAATATGGAAAACGAGAGGAACAACCAATGCCTGATACAAATACAATATCTTCTTTTTTACGGCCAATCAAAGGCATTGCCTTTTGAACAGCTTTTAAAATAGCATAATCACCACAACCTGGGCACCATTTTACTTCTTGGTCGCTAGAAAAATCCTTAGCGGTATATTCTAATGTTTCTACTGACATAATTATTTATCTTCTAAGGTTTGATTGATAGCTTGGGTTAGCTCTATTACTCTAAATGGCAACCCTTGAGTTTTGTTATATTGTAGATAAGAAAACTGTGGAAGCTCACCTCTCAAGTATTTTGCTAATTGACCATTATTAAGCTCGCACACTAAAATTTTCTTAAACTTACTAAATACTTCAGCCGTATTTCTTGGCAATGGTTTGATGTAACTAAAATGAGCTAGTCCCACTTTCTTATCATTGCCTTTACACTGATTAATTGCTGTTAATGTAGAACCATAAGTTCCTCCCCAACTAACCAGTAATAAATCTCCTTCTTGCTCTCCATCCACTACTAACTCAGGGATATAATTGGCAACTCGCTGCACCTTTTCTTCCCTTATATGCGTCATTTTTTCGTGATTTTCTGGGGTGTAAGAAATGTTTCCTGTTACATCTTCTTTTTCTAGCCCCCCGATTCGGTGTTCGTACCCTGCTTGCCCAGGAACAGCCCAAAATCGGGCTAGTGTTGCTGTATCACGTTCATAGGATTGCCAATTTTGCATTGACTCCTCTACTACATGTGGCGTAATATCATCCAGATCATCTGTATTAAGTATTTTCCAAGGTTGCGAGCCGTTGGCCACATACCCATCTGTTAATAAAATAACAGGGGTCATATGTTCAAGCGCAATTTTTGAAGCATTAAAGGCCATTGTAAAACAATCTGCTGGAGACTTAGCAGCCACCACAATTAAAGGGCTTTCACCATTTCTTCCATACAGTGCTTGCATCAAATCTGATTGTTCTGTTTTGGTTGGCAAGCCTGTTGATGGGCCTCCACGTTGCACATCCACTAAAACCAGTGGCAGTTCTGTCATTACTGCTAATCCCAACGCTTCTCCTTTTAAAGCTAGGCCAGGGCCAGATGTTGTTGTAATTGCTAAATCGCCAGCAAATGCTGCTCCAATGGCAGATGCAATACCTGCAATTTCATCTTCTGCTTGAAATACTTTAGCACCAAAATGTCTATGTTTTGCTAACTCTTGTAATATGTCAGTTGCCGGAGTAATAGGATACGAACCTAAGAAAAGTTCTTTTCCTGCTTTTTCTGCTGCGGCAAGAAAACCCCAAGCAGTAGCTTCGTTACCCATTACATTTTTATAAAGTCCAGGTTCCATATCTGCAGGTAGCACTGTACTTGCAGAAGATAGTGCCTCAATAGTATCTGCATAATTAAAGCCTGCTTTTAAGGCCTTAATATTACCTGCTAAAACGGCTTCCTTATTCCCAAACTTACCCTTCAGAAAACGTTCGGTATATTCTAGCGGACGGCTAAACATCCAATACACCATACCCAAAGCAAACATGTTTTTGCTTCGAACCACGCTTTTGTTATCAAGCCCTAAACCTTCTAAGGCAGTTCGAGTAAGCGATGTCATTGGAGCTTCAACCACATTAAAGTCTCGAAGTTCGCCACTCACTAAAGGATCGTCTGCAAATCCAGCTTTCTCCCAATCTTTTCTCTTAAAATTATCGGTATCTACAATTATTGTTTTACCCTTAGATACATCTCTAAGGTTCGCTTTTAATGCTGCGGCATTCATAGCCACCAACACATCAGGATTATCTCCTGGTGTGTGAATATGCGCTTGGCCTATGTGTACTTGAAAACCCGACACCCCAGCTACGGTGCCTTGAGGGGCTCTGATTTCAGCAGGGTAATCAGGAAATGTAGCGATATCATTACCTAGTAAGGCAGAGGTTCCTGTGAACTGAGTCCCAGTAAGTTGCATACCATCTCCTGAATCACCAGCAAACTTAATTACAACTTTTTCGACCTGTTTTATAGCAGTTGTTCCCATATATTAAAATACAATTTATTTCTCTCTTTTGAGGTGTGCAAGTTAGACCGTATTATGAACTAAAATATGAGTAAAATCATAAAAAACGAAATATTTCATCAATGTTTAAATCTGTCTATTTTAGTAAATAATTTTACAGCTTACCCGCCTATTAATGTATCAAAAATACAATTTTTGCAAAGCTTTTAATCTATTTCTCTCTTTCTTTAGAATAATTCCAAATAGGTATTTGATGTTATTAAATTAAGTATTGTATTTTACATTTGCGGCAGGTTAAAGACCATAACTTTTAAAATAGAATTATGTTAGTAATAAATGATGATTGTATTAATTGCGATGCATGCGTAGCAGAATGCCCCAATAATGCTATTTACGAACCAGATGAAGAGTGGTCGTATTCAGATGGAACCAACTTAAGCGGCTCATTTACTTTGGCTAATGGCACTGAAAAAGATGCGGATGTGAAGAACGAATCTCAATCTGATGAGTTCTTCTTTATTGTTGCTGATAAATGTACAGAATGTAAGGGTTTCCATGATGAACCTCAGTGTGTTTCTGTTTGCCC
>CAZQWZ010000202.1:0-4917 GCA_964596935.1 uncultured Roseivirgaceae bacterium | reverse complement strand
TCAAATGGTTGTACTGTAACAACAGGCCCAAAAATTTCTTCCTGGTTGGTTTGGCTAAAGTATGCTTGACTTAACACTAGTGATTTTTGTTGATTTTGAGCTATTAACACTTCGGCAATTAATCGTTATTAAATTATTCTTAACTTGTTAAAAATAAAAATAAGAGTCTTATGTCCGCCTGGTTAATAATGCCATTAAACGGTAGCGGTGTTAGAAAAAGTCTCTGCAATTTCATCAAGTAAGCTCCAAATTTCTTGCTCATCTTCTAGTTGAACCAATTGAGTTCTGAAAGGCTTAAAATTGGGTATTCCTTTAAAATAGTTGGTGTAGTGCCTGCGCATTTCAAAAATCCCTGTTTTCCCTTGCTTCCATTCAATCGAAAATTTCAAATGTTTTTTTGCCACTTCCACACGTTCTTCAATGGTAGGCATTGCTAGGTGTTTGCCTGTAGCCATAAAATGCTTTATTTGATTAAAAATCCAAGGGTTGCCAATGGCGGCACGTCCAATCATAATTCCATCTACTTGGTATTTTTCTTTATACTCAACGGCTTTTTCAGGAGAGTCAATATCGCCATTGCCAAAAATGGGGATTTCAATTTCAGGATCATTTTTTACCGCAGCAATCATCGACCAATCTGCTTCACCTTTATACATTTGTTGCCTTGTACGGCCATGTATGGTTAGGGCTTTAATGCCTGCTTCTTGCAACCTTTTGGCTACTTCTATGATTTCTATAGTATTGTCATCCCACCCTAACCTGGTTTTAACAGTTACAGGCAAGTCAACTTGCTTTACAATTTCGGCCGTCATTTTGTGCATTTTAGGAATATCCTTTAAAATGCCAGCACCAGCACCTTTACACACTACTTTTTTTACCGGGCAACCGTAGTTAATATCAATTAGTTCGGGCTTTGCCTCTTCTGCTCGAGCCGCAGCTAAGCGCATAGATTCTATCTTATCTCCAAATATTTGAATGCCTATCGGGCGCTCATAATCAAAAATATCTAATTTTTGTACACTCTTAAAAGCATCACGAATTAAGCCTTCAGCCGATATAAATTCGGTGTACATTAAATCAGCTCCATTTTCCTTACAAACTGCCCTAAAAGGAGGGTCGCTTACATCTTCCATCGGAGCCAAAAGGAGTGGAAATTCTCCTATTTCAAGATTGCCAATTTTAACCATTTATCAATTTTATGCGATTGGCTGCAAAGTTATACCTTTTTCAAAAGAATAAAGGGCTTACTTTTGTTGCAAACCAAAGAACTAACTAACCCTTTAGATGAACAACCCCGCTACTGTTCCTTTTGCTTCACATATTGGCCCTTGGAAACTCCTAATTATAACTATAGTAAGTAGTTTGTTGGGCTTTCAGCTAATAGGAATATTAATAGGGGGGCTGGTAGCTCTTCCTTTTTACGATGGTAATTTTATAAGTTTATTTGAAGCCATTAGTGACCCAATGAATAACCCAAGTGTTAAAGTTCCATTTATGATAACACAAGGTGTGGGGTCTGCTTTTGGTATGATATTTATCCCTTGGTTAATTTACAGTAAGGTGTTTAAGCTGCCATTAAACTTTGGACAAACGAAGGCATCAATCCAACCCATTCTTTTTGTATTTTTAATAATAGTTTTTTTTATGGTGGTTAATTCACCCGTGGGCGAATGGAATCAAAATATTAAACTACCTTCTTCCTTATCTGGTTTAGAGCAGGCACTACAATTAATGGAAGAAAACATGAAAGTGTTGACTGAGCTTTTAATTGAGTTTAATTCATTTGGAGAGTTTTTACTCGGACTAGTTGTTATAGCGGTTATACCGGCTATTGGTGAAGAACTTGTGTTTAGAGGGCTTGTGCAAAATCATTTGGTTAGAATTACAAAAAACATTCATGTAGCAATTTGGGTATCGGCATTTATTTTTGGCGCCATTCATATGCAGTTTTATGGTCTGTTTCCACGAATGATGTTAGGCGCTTTATTTGGCTATCTTTATTATTTTTCGGGTAAACTATCATATGCAATGTTTGCACATTTCTTTAATAATGCCATTGCTGTGGTTGCCGTATATATGCATCAATTAGGTAAAATCGAGTACGATATTGAGTCTAACGAATCATTACTTTGGTACCAAGTTTTAATTTCTGCTTCAGTACTCATATTATTGTTGTTCGCTTTTGAACGAAATACAAGAAAAGAAGCTATTAATGAGTAAGTGGTCTAAAGTATATGAATCTAAAAAGCCCTATAGAGCCGAAATAGTAAAAGATGTATTAGAGCAAAATGGAATACAGACTATTATTATGGATAGGAAAGATTCTGCCTATAATATTTTTGGGCAATTAGAAGTACACGTAGGAGTTGAAGAAGTTTTAAACGCATTAAAGATAATTGAAGATGACATCAAGTTCGAAGAAATTTAGTTCGTTAGGCCAAAGAGCAGTAACCGCTTTAGTAGGTGCGGCTGCCATTATTGGAGGCCTATATTGGGGCATGTGGGGTTATTTTGTGGTGTTTTTAGTAATTAGCTCGTTTACTCTTTGGGAGTTTTATAAGTTGGCTATTATGGATGATATGGCTCCTCTAAAAATTTGGGGTTCTCTTATTGGAACTACCTTATTTATCTTGTCTTTTTTAGTAGAGGCGCAGATTATCCCTCTAAAATATCTTCTTTTGATTTTTCCGTTGTTAACCTCTGTTTTTTTAATAAAACTATATAAAAAAGACGATAAGCCCTTTACGCAGGTAGCCTATACTTTTTTAGGTATTATCTATGTTTCTGTTCCATTTTCATTATTAAATGTTATTGCGTTTAATTCTGGAGGATATAGATTCCAAGTAATTATAGGAATTCTATTTATTTTATGGGCAAGTGATACGGGCGCCTATTTTACGGGGATTCTTTTTGGTAAAAAGAAATTATTTGAGCGTATATCACCAAAAAAAACATGGGAAGGGTTTATTGGTGGCGCCTTGCTAGCGTTAGTTTTTGGTTATGGGTTTTCCATATACTTTCAAGACCTAACCCTTATTCAGTGGGTGGTAGCATCTTTATTAATAGTGGTTGCGGGTGTTTATGGCGATTTGGTAGAATCTCTTTTTAAAAGAAGTATTGCCATAAAAGATTCGGGCACTGCTATACCTGGGCATGGTGGTTTTTTAGACAGATTTGATGGGTTATTATTAGCTAGCCCCTTTGTGGCAGTATTTATTAGGCTGATTTAAAGACACGTTATACTAACGTTTCTTTTAATTGAAATAAGAATCACTATTTTTGCACTTCAATACTTTAATAATAGGTGAAAAAAATATCAAATCTTAGGATACTAAAAATGAGAATTCACAAGGAAGGAAAGCGCTTATTAAGTGTTTTGTTGCTTCTTTTGGTGGTGTTCAACTTTGTTCTTGCGTATGCTATAAAACCTTCTGAACAATTTTTGAATTTAAGTATTATAGTCTCTATCGTTCTATATCTAATCATATTGCAATTTTTTAGAAACCCTCATATTGAAATCCCTAATAACGGTAAGCATATTTTAGCTCCGGCAGATGGCAAAGTAGTGGTTATTGAAAAAACAATTGAAAACGAGTTTTTTAAAGATGAAAGAATTCAAATTTCAATTTTTATGTCGCCTACCAATGTGCATGTAAATCGAGCACCCTTATCTGGGTTTGTAAAGTACTTTAAATACCACCCAGGCAAAAATTTGGTGGCTTGGCATCCAAAATCATCTACAGATAATGAGCGTACAACCATGGTGTTAAGTACTGAAAATGGCATAGATGTTTTGGTACGACAAATTGCAGGAGCAATGGCTCGAAGAATAAAGTGGTATGTTTCAGAAGGCAGTGAAATTGAACAAGGACATGAATATGGGTTTATCAAATTCGGTTCAAGGGTAGATGTTTTTTTGCCGTTAGATTCTACCATTTTAGTACATCATAACACAAAGACAAAAGGCGGCAGAACTGTTTTGGCAGAACTTGCTTAATATCTGTCATTAACCTTACATTTGATTTCCATTTATCAATTTTACTAACTTGTTGTAAGTTCAACTTCGTTTATTTGAAGTATGAAATATATGGCAACACTTATTCTCCTTACTTTTAGTATTATGACAAACGCACAAACCAACGAACCCGCAGAAGCCATTTTAGGTGCAGGGTGCTTTTGGTGTATCGAAGCTGTTTTTGAAGAGCTTAAAGGAGTTGAAAGTGTAGAATCTGGTTATATGGGAGGCCATATTGATAACCCCACCTACCAGCAGGTAAGTGCAGGCATCAGTGGCCATGCCGAAGTAGCCAAAATAGTATTTGATCCTTCGGTGGTGTCGTTTAAGGTAATATTAGAAGTGTTTTGGAAAACACATGACCCTACCACGTTAAACCAACAAGGAGCTGATAGAGGAACTCAGTACCGTTCGGCAGTTTTTTATTTAAATAAAGAACAAAAAGAGCTAGCCGAAAAATATAAAACCAGTTTAGATAAGTCTGGGGCTTACACCAATCCAATTGTAACTGAAATAACCAAAGCAAGTACTTATTATCCTGCCGAGCAATATCATCAGGATTATTATACGCTCAATCCAAATCAAGGATATTGCCAGTATGTAATACAACCTAAAATGGAAAAATTTAGGAAAGCATTTGCCGATAAGTTAAAGGATAATTAGAGAAAGATTAATATCTATAAATCTTTTACATCATCTATTATTTCCTCACCAACCATTGCTTCTGTTTCTGTAAACGGTTGTAAATCCCTAATAGGATTGTTTTTCTGTAAAATTAAATAACGAAAGTGATAATACTTGACATAACTTTTTAATTGTAAATGCGATAGGCATGCTTATCAAAAGCTATTTTTTTATTACATTTATTTATATGATAACTCTCGACAAACTTTTAGGCATAC
>CAZQWZ010000201.1:2504-4947 GCA_964596935.1 uncultured Roseivirgaceae bacterium | reverse complement strand
TTTTGGAGATTTATTATCTTTTTTAAGTTTTAAGTACAAAGAGGCACAAAGCTAAATAGAAACAAATTTTACCTCTTTATTTTGAAAGCACCTAACGCCATCCTTCGTTTCAATTAGTAGCCTCCCTAACGGATCAGTGCCTATTATTGTACCAATAAACCGTTCGTCAGCCTCAAACTCTTTTTTCTCATTAATTCCATAAAGTAGCTTTTTATATTCATCATTTATCCACGTATGGTTGCTAATTTTTAGCTCTTGGTAATTTTCAGAAATAGCCTCAAGTATTTCATTTAAAATATTATTTAAAACAAAAGTTTTTTGTGTTAAACTTTTTAATGAAGTTGCAATTGGGTTTAAAAAATTAGCTTGATTTACATTTAAACCAATGCCAATAATTGAATGCTCTATGTCTTTACTTTTTACAATATTCTGAATAAGGATACCAGCTATCTTTTTATTATCAACATAAATATCATTTGGCCATTTAATCTTAACAATATTGGGCACATGCGCTTGAATAACTGAGGCAAGACTAACACTTATCACCTGGGTTAATCTAAATTGGTTTTGAAGTGCTAAAAAACTAGGCTTTAAAATAAGCGAAAATGTTAAATTTAAATAGGCCTCCGATTCCCAAAAACTGCCTCTTTGTCCTCTGCCATCCGTTTGATTATCGGTAATTACCAACTCACCTTCGTTTAGCCCATGGGCTAACAAATTGGCTGCAATCTCGTTAGTTGAATGACAGCTTGGCAGATAATGTACCATATTAGATGTAAAGCCTAAGTTGGCAAGGATTTTATACACTCTTTTTTTGTATTTTTGTAATTCATCCAAAATTAGTAAATGAGTAAAAGACAAGCAGTATTATCCTCCGATAAATTAAGCGAATTGGTGGCAAAAGGAATGCAAGAGAAAAAAGCAATTAACATACGTGTTTTGGATTTAAGAAATGCTAAGAATTCCGTTACTGATTTTTTTGTAGTTTGTTCAGGCAGTTCCGATACGCATATGGCAGGTATTGCCGAATCTGTAGAAAACGAAGTGTACAAACTAATTAAACAAAAACCTTGGCACAAAGAAGGCAGTAACAATAAATCGTGGGTGTTGCTCGACTATGTAGATGTTGTTGCACATATTTTTTCTAATGATTCTAGGATTTTTTATGGAATTGAAGATTTGTGGGCAGATGCTGAAATTACTGAAGTAGAAGAAGCAACCGTTACTAATTAATTTTAATCAAGAAAATAAACGCATAAATGGCGAATAATAAAAAAAAGGGAGGTATGCCTTCTAAACTACCACAACCGAAACAGAACTATCAGCTCTGGATAATAATTACCCTAGTGTTGATTATCTCATCCATTTTCTATTTTAATAATAGCAATACGTTGGTTGAAATTTCTGAAAGAAAATTTTCTGAAATGGCTTTAAGCCACGATGTAGAAAAGTTAACTTTTATTAGAGGCCAAAATATGGTAGAAGTGCAACTAAAAAAAGAAGCACTGCTAAACACCAAGTATAAAACGGAATTAGATAATAGGGTTTCAATTGGAGCGAGCCAAGATGGGCCACAATACAAATTCAAAGTGCTTTCGGCAGATAAGTGGGATGATATTGTAAAAGAATTAAACCAGAAATTAAGTGACGACAATAAACTATATTTTAGTATCGATGAGAGAACTGACCCAACTTCAATTATTGTAAACTGGGGATTTCTTTTCTTAATCCTTTTTGGATTTTGGTTTATGATGCGAAGGATGACAGGCCAAGGTGGCCCTGGTGGTCAGATTTTTAATATAGGAAAATCAAAGGCTGCTCTATTTGATGCAGATAATAAAGTTAAAATCTCATTTGATGATGTTGCAGGGCTAGAGGAAGCCAAAGAAGAAGTAAAAGAAATTGTAGATTTTTTAAAAAACCCAGACAAATTTACCACACTAGGAGGTAAAATACCTAAAGGTGCTTTACTTGTAGGCCCTCCGGGCACAGGTAAAACATTGCTTGCAAAAGCCGTTGCAGGCGAAGCTGCCGTTCCGTTTTTTACATTATCAGGTTCTGATTTTGTAGAAATGTTTGTGGGTGTTGGTGCTGCAAGAGTTAGAGATTTGTTTAAACAAGCCAAAGAAAAAGCACCTTGTATTGTTTTTATAGATGAAATTGATGCCATTGGCCGCTCACGAGGTAAAGGGCAAATGCCTGGCGGCAATGATGAGCGTGAAAACACATTAAACTCTCTATTAGTTGAAATGGATGGCTTCGCCACCGATTCAGGAGTAATTATTTTGGCAGCAACAAACCGGCCCGATGTGTTGGATAGTGCGTTACTTCGCCCAGGCAGATTTGATAGACAAATAGCCATTGACAAGCCAGACATTGTTGGCAGAAATCAAATTTTTAAGGTGCATTTAAAACCTTTGAAACTTAGCGATGAAATTGATTC
>CAZQWZ010000201.1:0-2404 GCA_964596935.1 uncultured Roseivirgaceae bacterium | reverse complement strand
ATTGTTCCTCGTGGGCTTGCAGCTCTTGGTTATGCGCAGTATTTACCTAAAGAACAATTCCTTTACCAAACCGATCAATTGATTGATGAGATGTGCATGTCATTAGGAGGAAGAGCTGCCGAAGAAATAATTTTTGGCAAAGTATCTACGGGTGCGCTAAGTGATCTTGAAAGAGTTACCCAAGTAGCCTATAATATGGTTAGCATTTATGGCATGAATGATAGAATTGGAAATGTATCTTTTTACAGTTCGAAACAGCAAGAGTATAATTTTAACAAACCATACTCTGAAGCAACTGCACAAATAATTGATGAAGAAGCTAAAAAAATAATTGCTGATGCTTATACAAGAACACTCGAATTGTTAAGCAGTAAAAAAGAACAATTAGAAATATTAGCTAAGGAACTGCTTAAAAAAGAAATTCTTTTCCAAGCAGACCTTGAAAGGTTAATTGGGAAAAGACCTTTCCAACAACAAACAACCTATGAGGCTTTCTTAGAAGATGAAGGAAAAAGAGAGGTGATTGCAGAAGAAAAACTAAAGCAAAAGAAAGTAGAAGAGGAAGAAAAATCTAAATTGGAAAAAGAAGCAGCTAATTCAACAGAAGATAAGGATAAAACTAAAGAAACTGTTGCTGAGGCTCCTACAGAAGAAGCAAATAAGTAGAAAGAAAGTAGAACATTAAAAAGGTCATTTGTTAATTCAAATGACCTTTTTTGTATTTTTAACTGTAAGAATAATGTGTTATAGTTTTTATATCTTCGTTTTCAGTAAGTAATTTATAATATGATCGAAATCCACATAGAGTTAGAAGAAAACCAAAAGCTCTATTTTGCCTCTGATTTTCACTTAGGAACGCCTAGCCTTGCACTAAGTAGAGAAAGAGAGTTCAAGATAATCCGATGGCTAGATTCGATTAAAATAGATGCCTCCGCCATTTTTCTGCTAGGAGATATTTTCGATTTTTGGTACGAATACAAAAAAGTTATCCCTAAAGGGTTTGCAAGGTTTCAAGGAAAAATAGCAGAGCTAACAGATGCAGGAATACCTGTTATTATATTTTCGGGCAATCATGATATGTGGATGAAAGATTATTTATCAGAAGAGCTTGGCGCTATAATTTACCACGAAACTGCCGCTTTGTTTGTTGGGCAAACTAAACTACTTATTGGCCACGGAGATGGACTTGGCCCTGGAGACAACAAGTACAAAATGCTTAAAAAGGTATTTAAAAGCAAAATAGCACGATGGGCTTTTTCTAGATTGCATCCCAATTTTTCTTTGCAATTAGGCCACTCCTGGTCGCAAAGCAGTAGAATTAACGATTCCGATTTTGAAGGAGAATCCTTTAATGAAAAGGAATTCTTATTCCAATATTGCCAGCAAATAGAAAAAGAACAACATTTTGATTATTACATTTTTGGGCACAGACACCTACATTTAGATATGGAAGTTAGCCCAACCAGCAGATATATTAATTTAGGGGAATGGGTAAACCATTCAAGATATGCGAGCATCAGTAATGGCAAATTAGACTTAATCGATTTTGAAAAGTAGTGCTTTTATTCTATTTATTTTAGGAGTTAGCTCAACATTTACTTGGAGCCAAAACCAACTCACTAACGATACTCCCCTCCTCAGAGGGGTTAGGGGTGGGTTTTTAAAAGAAATTCAAAAAGAGGCAAATACCGACTCTCTCTGTTTTGATAAAAAAATTATTGACTATTCGATAGATGTAAATGGAGCTATTTTTCTATCTTTTAAAGGTGGCACCATAACCAAATACTCTTCCACGCTTGATTCGTTGTTTACGTATTCACCCATAAAAGTTGGAGACACTAAATTGCTAGAATCAGGAAGCGGGTTATTTATTTTTGCCTTTTATGATTTCTTTCAAGAGTACATTTTAACAGATCGGTTTCTTTCTAGGCCAACCAGAACATCCCTCTCAAATTCAGCCATTGATTATGTGGACCTTGCAACCCAAAGTTTAGATAACAACCTGTGGTTAGTCGAAAATTCTGGGTTTAGACTTATAAAGTTCAATACCAACTTAAATATAATTGAGTTTGAAATAGCTTTAAATACCATTATTGATTCGCCCGATAACAATTTTACTTTTATTAAGGAATATCAAAATCAAGTGTTTTTAGTAGATGAAAACTCCGGTATTTATGTATTTGATAATCTTGGCAATTTCTCAAAGTTTATACCTGCAGCAACTACTAAATGTACGTTCGAAAACAATAACATTATCTATTTAGAAAAGGGCGAAAAAGTAATCGCAGATATATACTCAACACAAGAAGAAAGAATTACAATTGCAAAAAAGGAAATAGTTGGTATAATCACATATAAGAATAACACGTATTACATACACTCAACTTGCTTATTTAGAACTTAT
>CAZQWZ010000200.1:0-4947 GCA_964596935.1 uncultured Roseivirgaceae bacterium | reverse complement strand
GCAAGAATATAATTCTATGAAATCTACTGAAAGATTAGTATCACTCGATGCCTTTCGTGGACTTACAATACTATTAATGATTGTAGTAAACACCCCTGGCAGTTGGGCCTATGTGTATCCTCCATTACGCCATGCCGAATGGCACGGAGCCACACCAACCGATCTTGTGTTCCCTCTCTTTTTATTTATTGTGGGAGTAGCCATGTGGTTCTCCTTTAAAAAGTACGATCATAAAATGTCATCTCCTGCATTTTTAAAAATCCTTAAAAGAACAGCTCTCATCTTCTTAATTGGCCTTTTATTAAATGCTTTCCCTAAATTTAATTTCGATCATTTACGAATAATGGGCGTACTACAACGGATAGCACTTGCCTATGGGCTTGCTGCTATTTTTGTTTTGCTATTACCTAAATGGGGTCGTTGGGCATTTTCAGCTTTTGTGTTATTAAGCTATTGGGGTTTAATGTACTTTTTAGGAGGAGACAACCCTTATAGCCTCGAAAATAATTTTGCTAGAGGGGTTGACGTTTCGCTTTTTGGTGTAAATCATGTGTATAAAGGATTTGGAATTCCCTTCGACCCAGAAGGGATTTTTAGCACTTTGCCAGCCGCCATTAATGTTATGTTTGGGTATCTTATTGGAGAGGTAATCTCCACCACAAAAGAGCACAGCAAACTAATCAAAAAACTATTAATCTTTGGAGTAATTGGTATTGCCATTGGTCTCCTTTGGGATGTTGTTTTCCCAATAAATAAATCCATCTGGACAAGCTCTTACGTAATTTATACGGTTGGCATCGCACTCATATTGCTATCCTTATTTATATGGATAATTGATGTAAAAGGAGCAAAAAAATGGGCTACGCCATTATTAGTTTATGGCACTAATCCTTTGCTAATCTTTGTTTTGTCTATTGTTTGGGTAAAAGTAATTATTTACTTGGTTCACTTTGGGCAAGGCGATGATAGAATAAGTGGCTATGGATGGTTATACAAAACCGTATTTGTACCTATGGGCGGCAATATGGTTGGTTCGCTTCTTTTTGCATTGGCTCATGGATTCCTATTTTGGGCCGTGGGCTATGTACTTTACCGAAAGGAAATATTTTTAAAGCTCTAAACTTTTCAGGTAACTAAAACATTGCCACAAAGACCCTAAGGCTCAAAAGAAACACTAAGAAAATTTTACTTCCTTGTGAACCATGCTGTCTTTGTGCATTCGCTACGCTGTTCCTAAAACAACAATTATAGCACCTGCTTAGTTTTCAAAAATTCAAACTTCTTTGTAGCTAATATTTGCACGGTATTTTCATGTTTTGTAAATTGAAGCTCCAAAAACAAACCAAGCCATGAAGATTACCTCCATTATTCTCACTCTTTTACTAGTGTTAAGTTAAGCATGCTTTAGCCAAACCAAGTCTCGTTCTTTTTGCTTTATACATCTTTAAAAAACACTTCCTTAGCTATAGCTAGGGGCATATTTTTTAAATCGTCTAAAACAAAAATAACTTCCACTTATACGACACAGCACACTTAACTTAACAATAGTATCAAATTTTTCTTGGGCACAAGAAATTGAATCAAATGCTGACTTAGGTATTGAATTTACATACCCCTCTAATTGGAACCTTACCCAAAAAGAAGATGGCTACCTTATGGGTGTTGAGAATAAAGAAGGATTTATTCTTATAAAAGTAGAAGCTTATAAATCATTAAAAAAGATGAAAGCATCTATGCAAAATGGCATTGCACAAGAAGATGGCACAGTGCTTACCCTGCTTAACGAACTACAGCCTTATGGCGAAAATGCCTTAGCAGGCATGTACGAAGGCACCGTTGATGAAAAAAAAGTAAAAGGATTTTTAATTGGAAAATTTAACAAAGGGAAAAGTGCTATTGCCATTGTGGTTGCTCCTGAAACTCGTTTTAACCAATCGCATATAGATGCACTAAAAATGATTGGAAGGTCTCTTGTTTTTTTAGAAAACTAAATATTACTGCCTATTCATTATACTCCTGCCCAAGGTAATTTCATCGGTGTATTCAAGTTCGCTACCAACGGGTACGCCACGGGCTATAGCAGTAACTTTTATACCCAATGCTTTTAGTTTTTTAGTAATATAAAAAGCAGTGGTATCACCTTCCATCGTAGATGGTAAGGCTAAAACTATTTCTGCAATTTCGCCATTTGAAACTGATACTCTCGATACTAATGCATCAATAGTTAAATCAGTTGGGCCAATGCCATCAATTGGCATAATTACTCCACCTAATACGTGGTATAGCCCAAAATACTGGCTCGTATTTTCAATCGCCATTACATCTCTGGTATCTTCTACCACACACACCATACTAGTATCACGTTTATGGCTTGCGCAAATACCGCAAGTATCGGCATCCGAAATATTAAAGCACGATGTACAGTAGCGCGTATTCTCTCTTAAATCTATCAGCGATTCGCTTAAACTATGTACCTCTTCTTTTTCTTGCTTTAACAAATGGAGTGCTAGCCTTAAGGCTGTTTTTTTTCCAATTCCTGGCAGTTTTGCAATTTCTTCAACTGCATTTTCAATAAGTTTAGAAGGGTATTCCATTAATTAATTCTTGCGTCTATTCCAACTTCGCAAATAGCCTGAGCGAACGGTTTTAATGAATCTTTATCGCCCACTTTTACAGTGCATTTTCCTTTATAATGAATTAAATAAGTACACTGTTCTGCTTGTTCCATACTATGCTTGCATACTCGAATTAAAGTGGCAATCACATGATTAAATGAATTTACATCATCATTAAATACCACCAATGAGTTAGGTTCATTTAGAAGTTCTTCTAGCTCAATCTCTGGTAATTCAAGTTCTTGCATTCTAATTTTTAAAAGGAAAGAAGCAAAGATATATATTTATGCCATATACTTGCCAAAAAAAGAGTTATGCATCCAGGATTAGTAGTAGGAATTATTGGCGGATATTTTGGTTTACTCATCCTAATCTCATACTTAACATCGGGTAAAGGAGATTCAAAAGCATTTTTTACTGGCAACAGGCAATCTCCTTGGTATATAGTGGCCTTTGGTATGATTGGCGCCTCTCTTTCTGGAGTTACTTTTATATCAGTGCCTGGCCAAGTGGGTGCTTTAATATCGGGTAGCGAACCCATATATAAAGCTTTTAGTTATTTTCAGTTAGTACTAGGTTATTTACTGGGCTATTTTGTGATCGCGAATGTGCTAATGCCTATGTATTATAAGCTCAACCTAATTTCAATTTATTCTTTTCTTAACCAGCGGTTTGGAATTAAAGCGTATAAAACGGGTTCCATATTCTTTATACTTTCTCAATCAATGGGAGCCTCACTCCGCCTCTTTTTAGTAGTAGGTGTATTACAACTTGCCATTTTTGATGCGTATGATATTCCATTTGTGGTTACTGTAATGTTAACCATACTTTTAATTTGGGCTTATACCTTTAAAGGAGGGATTAAAACCATTGTTTGGACCGATACCTTGCAAACATTTTTTATGCTACTTGCAGTGGGTATTAGCATTTATTACATTGCTGATAAACTTGATTTATCTTTTGGTGGCTTTATAGCAACTATTGATGATCACCCATACTCAAAAATATTTATTTGGGATTGGCAGAGCTCTAAATACTTTTTTAAACAGTTCTTTTCAGGAGCTTTTATTGCCATTGTAATGACGGGACTTGATCAGAATATGATGCAAAAGAACTTAACTTGCAAAAACATTGGTGAAGCTAAAAAGAACATGTACTGGTTTAGTTTTATTTTGGTGCCAGCCAATTTCTTATTCCTAAGCCTTGGCTTGTTATTATACATGTATGCAGCAAAAATGGGCATTGCCATACCCGAACGCACCGATGACCTCTACCCTATCCTTGCGCTTAAACACTTTTCTCCATTTATAGGAATTGTATTCCTACTTGGCATCATTGCAGCTGCTTTCTCAAGTGCCGATTCAGCATTAACTTCACTTACAACTGCTTTTTGTGTTGATTTTCTAAAGCTTGAAACACTGCCTGAGAAGGAGCAAAAACGCAAAAGGCGCTGGGTACATGTTGGCTTTTCCATCTTAGTATTTTTAATAATTGTAGGCTTCAGAATTATTAATAATGATAGTGTAATTACCGCTGTATTTGTGGTTGCTGGTTATACCTACGGTCCTTTACTTGGCATGTTTGCCTTTGGGTTATTTACCAAAAGAGTTACAAAGGATAATGCCATTCCTTACGTTGCTGTAATTGCCCCTATACTTTCCTACTTATTGAGCACCTATTCTGAAGTGTTATTAGGAGGTTACAAATTTGGGTTTGAGTTATTGATGGTTAACGGATTTTTAACTTTTGTAGGTCTTTGGATTTTTTCTAAGAAAGGAACAAATCAACATATTCACTAAAAAAGTCATATCGTATCCGCCAGTTGGCGGAGGAGATATCTTAGCCATTCTCAAAAGCTCCTTTTGTTGGTGGCTAAGGTTCCTGCGGAATGACCTTCAAGTTGAAAAACCCTCCACAGAGTGACCACAGGAATGAGAACACTCTGTAAAGATGAAATCATCAGCGTCCTTCTGAGGGAGGAATTTAAAAAAAAATCAGCGTAGGGGAATGACATTTTTTAGTATCGTCATTGCGAATCCTATCATTAATTATAATGTTTCTAATAGTGTAAATGGGATGAAGCAATCTGTTCATTATTTAATAAAATTCTAATTTTTAGCAATAATTTTATAGTGCTGATAATCAATTTATTACAAACTACGTCAATGGTAAAAAGGAGTGACACTGATCGAGATATTTTTTAGCATTTACTAAAAAATGGGCTGGGTTGAACCCAGAGATTATCGGGCCTTACGCCCGATAATGACGAATAAAAATTTAAAGCTCCAACTCCTTCATTGGATCCCAAAATACAACAGTAAAGTTTTGAATC
>CAZQWZ010000199.1:0-5008 GCA_964596935.1 uncultured Roseivirgaceae bacterium | reverse complement strand
CAGTTGCTAGCATTGGCAATGATGTGTTTGGAATTGCTCGCTTTAATTTTGGCGATAATTACATTGCCCCTAACGTATCTATATCTACCAGCTCAATTACCTCAAGTACAGATTTAGAAGGAAATACTTTTCCGGAAATAGAAACCAAATCGGTGATAGAATTGCAGGAAATCGAGGCAGATGGGAAATGGCTATACGCCACCACAACTCAAAGCAATCAGGTGGTGCTTTATGGGTTTGATCAAACAAGTGGCACTATTTTAGGAACATCCTACTTAGGCAATGGAAACCCTTATACACTCGCTGCAGTTACTCCTACCTTAGATGGAGGAATAGTGATTTTAGCTAGAACTTCGTTGGAAGGCAGGTTTCCAAGAATTGCTATCTTTAAAAGGGACAAGGCATTTTTGGATGAACTGATGAGATAACCACTTAGTATCTTTTAATAAAAAACAAGAGCTCCTAGTTAATCTAGTGTTAAGTTAAGTGTGCTGTGTCGTATAAGTGGAAGTTATTTTTGTTTTAGACGATTTAAAAAATATGCCCCTAGCTATAGCTAAGGAAGTGTTTTTTAAAGATGTATAAAGCAAAAAGAACGAGACTTGGTTTGGCTAAAGCATGCTTAACTTAACACTAGGAGCTCTTTACATATTGGCGAAATATTAATAAAACTATACTACTTTCTTAACCTGAACGCAGTTCATCCCTTTCATGCCTTGCTCAAGTTCAAAAGTTACTTTGTCACCTTCTCTAATCTCATCGATTAAACCGTGTACGTGAACAAAGTATTTTTCTTGGGTATCTAATTCTTTAATAAAACCGAAGCCCTTTTGGTCGTTAAAAAATTCGACTCTCCCTTTTTTAACTTTCTCTACAGGCACTTCAATTCTTTTAGGCACACCTATTTCGATGCTGCTGGCCTTTATTACTTTTTTCTTAATTGTTGGATCTGGCGGAGTATCCACAATATTTCCAGATTCATCTAAGTAAGCCATCATACTATCTAAGCCTCCACCCGCAGAGTTTGCTCTACGTTCTTCTGCTTTTTCAGCTTTTTCTTTACGCTTTTTTAATCGCTTTTTTTCTTTTTCTTTTTTGTTAAATGTCTCCTGCGACTTCGCCATACTACTTATTGTTTGCTTTAATGTTGATCAACAATGTTAAATTCTTAATGTGTTTATAGCATCAATGTACTTCATTAAAACACACCTTTACGCTTTCCACATGCAAAAGTACAATTTTCATCTCAATTTTCCTGCTATAAAACCAGTTGTCCATGCAGCCTGAAAATTATATCCTCCCGTAATCCCATCAATGTTGATGATTTCGCCAGCAAAATAGAGGTTTTTACAGCTTCTGCTCTGCATTGTTTTCATATCAATACTATCCAAACTTACTCCACCACAGGTTACAAACTCCTCTTTAAACGTGGTTTTCCCTTTTACCTCATACACATCATTTGTTAACATATTGATTAATTTATTAAGACTCTTTTTCCCAAGTTCTCCCCAAACTTTAGTCTTAGGTAAATCAATTTTATTCAATAAAAACAACCAAAGTCGATCAGGCAAATCATAGGGTCTTAAGTTAGACAATTGCTTTTTAGGGTTGTTAGAGATAATGATGGATAAATACTCTTTTACTTGTTCAGAATTAGGCTGATTAACCCAATTAACTTGCACCTTAAAATCATAGGCTCTTTCGGCAAGTTCTTTAGCCCCAAAAGCTGAAAGCTTTAAAATTGCAGGGCCGCTCATTCCCCAATGGGTTATTAATAACGCCCCTGTTGATTTTAGCTTTGTACCTTGAATAGTAACCAACGCATTATCTACCACAAGGCCCATTAACTGCGTTATGGGCTCTTTTGGTATATTGAAAGTAAATAAACTTGGTACTGGACTCTCAATTTTATGTCCTAAATTTTCTAACCACTCAAATCCTTTTCGATGAGGAGAGCCTCCTGCAGCAATTACAACCTTATCAAATACGGCTGAATTAGCCTCCTTTTTAAATGAAAGCCGCCATTGGTCTTTCAAAGGCTTAATGGCACTAATTTTACTATTTAATTGAACATCAATTTTTAATTTATCCACTTCATTTAAAAAACAATCTATAATAGATTGCGAATTATTGGATTGTGGAAAAACACGATTATCATCTTGTATGTAAAGTGGCACTCTTCGGTTTTCGAACCATTCCATTACAGATTGGTTATTAAAAACACTAAACATTTTTTTTAGGACTTTGCCTCCACGAGGGTATCCTTCGGCTAGTTCTTTTATGCTTTTGGCTCCATTGGTAACATTGCATCTGCCGCCACCCGATACTTTTACTTTGGCTAAAAGCTTTCTTGATTTTTCGTGTATAATCACTTCAGCATCGGGGTAATTCGCCTTGGCATTAATGGCCGCAAAAAAGCCTGCTGCTCCACCGCCAATAATCGCTACTCTCATTTCTGCTCTTTATTTATATATTCTAAATGAGCTTGCGCAATTTTTATATCAGTATATGAATATTCGTCTCCCAACTTAGATTTTATTTCTCCTGTTTGTACACTTTTTATTTCCTTGGTAACTTCTATAATGCAATTCAATTTATAGGAATCTATAAAATCTACTGCTTTTAAATGGCCAGTTGCTATATACTGACTTAAATGCCCCAAGATTGTAGTTTCTACAAATCCTCTCTCTTTGGCTATTTCTTCAACTGTTTTTCCTTCGCCAAACATGTTAAAAGAGATTTCTTGGGTAGGCGTTTTATCTTTTACTTTTATACTAAAAGCCGATTTCTTTTTTACTTCACCATAAATACTTTGTAGTTTATCTTTGGTTAAAAGCTTACCATCTGCCATTGCCGAAACTAATAATTGCACTTTTTGTAAGGCTATCACTTTTTGACTAAACAATGCGGCAAGGTCTTTCACTTCTGTTATGTATCCTTTAATCCTTTTGCGCTCACCCAATAAAACCAATTGATCCTCTACCAACTTTAGTAACTCCTCTAATAAAGGCTTAAAATAATTAGTAGCTTTCTCTAATCGTTCATTCAATATTGTTAAATAATTGCCATCCTCTGAGGTTATTATCTGATTTACCTGCCGCGCAAATTTATCTCCAACTTCTTGCAAGGGTTGAGCTTTATTTATTAAATCATTTGTCCACTGTAAGTATTCTTGTTTGGCCGATCTGTTTTCGCCTTTGTTAAAACTTGATTTGTGCCAATGCAGCTCTCTAGTTAAGGTTGCAAAATCGAAAGCTTGTGTTATATAGCCAATTAAAAATCGCTTACTTTCTGTTTGCATTATCGACTTAAGGTTATCAAGCGAAGTTTTTTGATTGCTAAAATCTGAAATGGCATTATCCTGCTTAAACACCGATTTGTTTAATGGGCTCGAAAGCACCAAGCCATCCAACGAGCTTAGCCTAGATAAGGCCACATACATTTGCCCTGGAGCAAACACATCTGATAGATCGAGGATTGCCTTTTCAAATGTTAACCCTTGGCTTTTATGTACCGTAATTGCCCAAGCTAATCTTAACGGATATTGTGTATAACTTCCAATAAATTTTTCGTCTATCTCACCTGTAGATTTATCTAGCGTGTATCTAATGTTTTCCCAAATAGCAGGCTCCAATTCAATTTGACCTCCATCCTTACAATCTATAATTATTCCATCATTACCAAACGATTTTACAATCCCAATTTTGCCATTATAAAAACGTTTATCTTCTCCAGAGTCGTTTTTAATAAACATAACCTGAGCGCCAACTTTAAGCTCTAAGTGCTCTAATGCAGGATACATATTTTCGCCAAAGTCGCCAATAATAGTTGCATCAAAATAGGCATTACTGCCTTTTAGCTCAGCTAGTTTATTCTTGTTTACAACATCTGCCTTATGATTATGGGTGGTAACATGCACGTACCCATCTTTATCGTTAGGCTCAAAATCTGGTTTATAATAAGAGTTAAACATTTCGGCATCTTTAGCCGTAAGTTCACTGTTTCGTAACCTGTTTAGTACATTAATAAATTTTTGATCCGTTTGTCGATAAATTTTCTCAAGCTCGATATAAATGGGTGGGCTTTGCTTTAAGGCAACCGAATCGAAAAAAAACATGCTCGAGTAGTAAGTAGAAAGCAATTGCCATTCGTGGTTTTTAACCACCGGTGGCAATTGGTACATATCGCCAATTAATAATAATTGAACACCCCCAAAAGGTTGATTTTTTTTTCTTCTAACACTTCTAAGTACCACATCTATGCAATCGAGCAAATCTGCCCGAAGCATACTTACTTCATCTATTATTAGCAGTTCTAGCTCCCGTAGCATCTTACGTTTAGAGCTATTCATTTTTAACTTAGCCAATACAGATTGAGGTGTATTTATGGCACTATGCGAATTATTATCGGGTATAAATGAGCCAAAAGGCAAATGAAAAAGCGAGTGCAAGGTTACTCCTCCTGCATTAATTGCAGCTATGCCAGTGGGTGCGGCAACCACCGTATTTTTATAGGTTTTATTTTTTATTTCGGCTAAAAAAGTGGTTTTGCCTGTACCAGCCTTACCTGTTAAAAACAAATGCCTATCGGTACTATTAATATACTCTGAGGCGAGGTCGGCAATTTTGTTGGGCTCTAATTCCATGGATTAATACTACTTTTACCTTAGAATAAAGGCCTATTGAGAAAACTATTTATATTATTAAGAAGCACTTTTGTTTATTGTTTTAATATTATCAAGTTCTTCTTTCTTATTATTTATTTCTTCTTCTATATCGAAATCATCTTGAAGGCCTAACCAGAATTTTGCGGAATTTCCGAAGTATCGAGACAGCCGCAATGCTGTATCTGCTGTAATTCTTCTTCTTCTTTTAATTATTTCACTTATTCTAGTTTGAGGAATAAAAATGTCTTTTGAAAGCCTGTAAGCAGATATTTTAAGAGGGATTAGAAATTCTTCCAATAGTATTTCTCCAGGGTGTATATTTTTTAAGGCTCTCATACAATA
>CAZQWZ010000198.1:0-5009 GCA_964596935.1 uncultured Roseivirgaceae bacterium | reverse complement strand
ATTTTGTGAGTTTTCGGAGGGGACTCAAGTATTAAGGGTATTCTTTAATAAGAATAACTATAACCCAGGAGCCGGTCTTTATGAGCAGCCATTTAATAGATGAAATTAACCCCTAAACCAAAAATGATTTAAGGGCTAGATTTATTTACTGTAACATTTCAGGCCATTGTGCTTCTTCATACGCATGTGGGCCATTATAATAGCAAGTTCCAAGATCTGTAAGACAACCGTTTGGGCAGCTTCCTGCTTGAACAGAATTTGGGCTACCAACCATTAGACCCAAACCTAAAATGAATACACCCCCAACACTTAGCTTTAACCAAAGGTTTGCTTTTTTAAACATCTTTTTCATTTCTTTAAAATTTTAGTTTAAAATAATTTTCCCTCGCAACCTCGTACAAAAATTTTAAACCTGCAAATACATGTCCCATAAATGACAACGATCTGTGGGTGTGATGGTTACGTTATTTGGAGTTTATTTTAAAATTAACTTTATAGGGGTTGCCGTATTTGGAATAAAGTGATTTTAAGCAGGCTTTTGTGAGCATTTTTCGCTCTTGAATTTTTAAATTTGATGCCCACCTGTACAATGTTTTTCTACTTACGCCATAAGCTATTGCCAATTCTTTTCTTGTTTTTGGTAAAAATGAATGTTCCATTGTTTTGATAGGGTTATTGGGGGGTTAAAAAATGGTTGTTGGGTTTTTAGTTTAATCGTTATTGGGTTAATTGGTTATAACAGGGGCATCATGCGCTAGGTATATATTATTGGTAGTTATTACCATATCTCCTTCTACAAGCCCTGTTAGCACTTCTACTTGATTATTGCTTTTAAGGCCTGTGGTTACATACTTCCATTTGGCTAGGTTATCCTCTGCCACAAAAACCACTTCTTTGCCCGAACGTATTACTAGGGCGGTTTCGGGTATAATTATGTTTTTATTATAGGGCGCATTAATTATTACTGCTACATTCATCCCTGGCATTAAGCCCTTAGGATTCTTAATTTTTAACCCCAATTTAACCATTCCGTTTTTATTAACTCGTGGGTTAATCGTTTGCATAGTGGCCGTAAACGTTTTAGCTAAAGCCATGGGTTTAATGATTGCTTTTTGGTCTATTTTAACCTTACTTATTACCGATTCTAGCACCTCTGTTTGTACCCATAAATCTAACAAAGTACTTACCTCACATAATTTATCGCCTTGCTTTATAGTAGTGCCTTTATTAAACGTAACATTAGAAACAACTCCATTAAACGGAGCCCTAATGCTGGTATTATTAAATGCTACTTTAGCCTCTTTAAATGCTAACTCGGCAGCCCGTAACCCAGTAGTATAGGATAAATTAGACTTTACCATAGCCACTTGTGCCGAATCGCCTTTATTACTTATACCCAATAATTGATGTTGATATTTTATTTGCTGTTCTTTTAAGTTTATTTGTGCTTTTTCTAAAGCAAGGGCATGCTCTTGGGTATTAAGTTTAGCTAGTAATTGCCCTTTTTTTACATAATCTCCATCTTTAACAAGTAATGTTTCTATGGCTCCCGCAACTTTAAAAATAAGCATTGCTTCTTTATTCGATTTTACTTGCCCATTGGAGTGTATTTGATAGTTAAAAGGTTTTTTTTCAGCTTTTACCACGTTAACTTCTGTGGCCGTGTTTTGCTTACGAAGCGGTTTGCTATCAATTTCTTTGCTCTCAATAGTGCTACTTGTACACCTTGTTGCCATTACCACAATGAAAAGCGCTTGAAGAAAAAAATGAATAGTTCTACACATTAAAATATATTTATAGCTCAATACTCTACTTACAAGTATATCTATATTATTTGGTTAAATTTTTATAATTTAACTACTATAAATGGTAAACTTTTATAGTATAATTAGTATGATTCCTTATAGTTCTACTATAAAACAATCGCAGAATTAATATTTTTTATCTCTATCAGCCTGACTATATGTTACTTGAGAAATTTTGAAAAATATTAGTTCTAGTAGTCCCTTTTTAACAAAAAAAACAGAAACACTGAGGAAGGTTAATATAATTATGTAAATCTCAAATTTTATATTATACTTATCCTTTTAATACATCTTTCCATAGCTTAAATTGAAACACCCTTTTAGAATTGTAATTAGTTTTATTGTATTAGCTTTTTTAGGCTTGGCAACCATCCCTCAATTAAGCATAAACCTAAACCCAACGTATGATTTACCTGCCCTAACACTTTCCTTTTCCTTCCCCAACTCTCCGCCCGAAATTGTAGAAAAAGAAGCCACTTCAAAACTAGAAAATGCTTTTTCTAGTTTGCCTAATTTGAATGAAATAAAATCAATTTCGAGTTATAATAAAGGCGTAATAACTCTTCTTTTTGATAGAGGTGTTGATATTTCTTATCAAAAATTTGAAGTAATATCCCTACTTCGTAATATAAAAAAACAGCTACCTAGCACCATGTCTTACCCTGTTATTTCCCAAAATAATACGGATATAGAAGAGATACCATTGCTTATATATAGAATAAACGGCTCTTATTCCACCGCAAAAATTAAAGATCAAATTGACCAATATCTCTTTAAGCCAATAGCTTCGGTTAATGGCATTGATAAATTAGATATAACAGGAGCTATGCCTTTGCAATTGGTTATTGACGTTAACCAACAAAAATCACAAGTTTACCAAATTACCGAACAATACATTCTTGAAACTATTTCTCATTTTTTTACCACACAATACTTAGGTTATACTCAATCATCAAAAGGTCGTCAACTATTTGTTCAGCTAGCGCCTGAAGCTAATTCGCTCAAAGCAATAAAAAAAATGCCTCTAAAAAATGCCTCAAACACTCCATTAGTATTGCAAGATATTGCTCATGTTTATTTAGATGAGCAAGCAAGAAATCAATACTTTAGAGTAAATGGACGCAACTCTGTTTCTGTACGAATTTTTGCAAAAAAAGGCGTAAACAGAATACAAGTAGCAAAAAAAATAAAAGCGGTTATGCTAGAATCATCGTTAGTTTTACCCACCAACCTTGAGGTTATTAATGATTTTGACGATACTCTTTTTTTGCAAAAAGAGTTAAACAAAATTTATTACAGGGCTGGCTTATCCATCCTAATTTTAACCCTATTTATATTTTTGATATACCGAAATTTTAATCATTTAATCGTACTAATTTTAGGCATATTGGTCACCTTGTGCTTAACCTTACTTGGGGCGTGGGCACTAAATATTAGTATCCATATTTACACCATTGCAGGTTTAACCATTGCTTTTGGACTTATTGTTGACAATGCCATTATTATGCTCGACCATTTAAACTTGCATAAAAATCGTAACGTATTTTTAGCTTTATTAGCAGCCACAGCAACTACCATGGCGGCTCTCAGCATTATTTTTTTTCTTCCGGAAGAAGACCGACAAAATCTTACAGAATTTTCATCCATTATTACCGTTTCATTGGTGCTTTCATTAGTGGTAGCCCTTTGGTTTACCCCTGCTCTTTATACACTGCTTCTAAAAAATAAAATTGAAGTAAAAAAGCAGCCTAAGTATTATAAATTTAACACTTGGGTATTTAAGCACTATTTCTCTGTGCTTAACTTCTTAAAAAAACACCAAAAAATAATGAATCTCATGTTAGTCTTGTTTTTTGGAGTCCCTCTATTTTTATTACCCAGCAAGTGGGAAAACAAAGAGTGGTACAATAAAAGCATAGGCTCTGATACTTATCAAGAAAACATTAGACCTATAACTGACAAGTGGCTAGGAGGCGCATTAAGGCCATTTGTGCGCAATGTATTTGAAAAATCGGGTTATAGAGCCAATGAGCAAACTAGACTATATGTTAATGCGCACCTCCCTTTTGGTCATACATTAGCGCAAATGAATATAGCTATAACTAAGGTTGAAAAGTATTTACAAGGCATTACAGGGATTGAAAAGTTTGTTACATCAATCTATTCGGGGCAAGATGCCTCTATTATTATAACCTTTAAAGAGGCACACGAAAAAGGAGCTTTACCCTATCAATTAAAAGCAAGGTTAATTGCACAATCATTGGATTGGGGCGGAGTTGAGTGGAATGTATATGGTGTGGGCAGGGGGTTCTCAAACAGCAGTGGCAATAGCTTGCCTAATTATAGAGTACTTATGAAAGGCTATAATTATGATGCACTGGAGAAACAGGCTCAAGTGCTAGCTACTAAGTTAAAAAAACATAAACGAATACAAGAAGTTAACACTAATGAAAAATTAAAATGGAATGAGCAGTCATCTACCCAAGTTGTAATTGCCTTTGAGATTAATAAAATGAATAGTGGTGTAACGCCAACCTTAGCAGCTAGCACGTTAAGGCAATATGCCTATCATACAAGCCCTTCATCTGCTGTTGCTCTTAATAATAAGCAAATGCCCTTGATAGTTAAGTTTGCCAACTCCTTTCATTTTTCTACCCATAACCTTAGGCAAAACACTTTTTGGGCTAACGATTCTCTCCAATTAGATTATAGCACGTTTAGCTCTTTAACAAAAGAGAGAACAATGAATGCCATTCATAAAGAAAACAGACAATACATTAGAGTAGTTGGCTTTGATTATTATGGGAGTACTAAGTTTGGCACTAAATACCTAGATAAAGTATTGGTTGAAATGAAAAATGAATTACCTCTTGGCTATAACGCCACAATGTTAGGTTGGCAATGGAACTGGGGAAAAACCAAACGAAATTATGGGCTACTTCTTCTATTAATTATAGCCATTTTTTTTATTTGCAGCATTTTATTTGAAAGCCTTAAACAACCTCTATATATTATTGGCGTAGTACCCCTCTCTTTTATAGGATTGTTTATAACATTTGCAGTATTCGACTTTTACTTTGATCAAGGAGGCTATGCCGCTTTTATACTACTGGGCGGGCTTACCGTTAATGCAGCTATTTTTATTGTGTACGATTTTAATAACTTAAAAAGCATAAAAAACCATAACCAACGTGTAGTAACTGC
>CAZQWZ010000197.1:0-5038 GCA_964596935.1 uncultured Roseivirgaceae bacterium | reverse complement strand
GAATGACGTTTTATTTATTTGATAATCCTAAAATGCGTCCGCCAGGTTAATAGTAGAGGGGGATTTAAAAAAAATCAACGAAGGTATAAATTTAATCCCTCCAAGGTCTCTTGCCATGTTGAAAGATAGACCTTGGAGGGTTCTGTTAACAGTAGCATATTGAACGATAAGTCATCCCCATTCCACCATCATTGACACTAGCCCAGTACAACAGCAGCATCTTGTAATCTATTCCTTATCATTAGATAATTATTTAAAGGATATATATTAGTATAGCCTAATATATATGTATTACGGATGTTTTATTAGCACTATGTGTTGGGAATAAATTTTTTTTTTATACTTTTAATAAACTAAAAATTACATCTAAATATGGCAAGGGAAATAATTTTTATCAGCAAACAAGCCAGTGGAACAGGTTTGCATTTATCCGATAACGAAGGACACTCGGGCGATGGCAGTATTACTACTATAGTACATGAAGGAGATACCGTAATTTGGAAACTAAAGCCTAATGGCGGCATTACAGCAATTACTAATATTCAGCCTAAAAAAGGGAGTAAAAATATTTTTAGCACAAACCCTTCTAAACAACCCAATGGTAGTTGGCAGGGCACGGTAAAATCTTCCGTTTCAGGCAATGAATCGTATAGTATTGATTATAAAATTGGGGATAAATCTTATACGGATGATCCTGAATTGGAAATTCCTGTTGGATGAATAAATTTTACGATCTAATTTTTTTTATACTTAAAGCCTATTTAATAATAGGCTTTACTGTTATTGAAAACCCTGTATATTCTCAAAATCAAAAAAAAGCAGACAGCTTAATATATTTGCTAGAATTAAAAGAGAACAGGTCTGATTCTGTAAAATTCGATATATTAAGAGGGATTTTAAATAATCACACTAATCAGGATGTGAGAATAAAATATGCTAATAAAGCCTTAGAAATTGCTAAAAAATCTAATAATTTATTGTGGCTATATCAAAGCACACTTAACATTGGCTATGCCTATAAAAAAAAGGGGGATCTAAAAAAAGCACTTGAAGCATTTTTTCAGAGTGCTGCTTATGCAAAAAAAACAAAGCATAAAAAGGGAGAAGCAGGAGCTTGTAATGCCATCGGAAGTGTTTATAGAGTTCAGGGAAATTACCCAACCGCTCTTTACTATTATAATCTTGGAATTACTCAACTAAGGATTCTTGCTGATTCAAGCAATTTGGCCATTAGCCTGATGAACACAGGCGAGCTATACCGCACCCAACATATATTGGATACTGCTCTCTTATACTTTAAAGAATCGGGCGAAATATTCGATTTAAAGGAATATAAAATTGGCACAGCCTATAACATTGGCAACATAGGTTTAGTATATGCCGAGCAAGGCAAACATATACGTGCAGAAGAATATATTTTAAAGGCAACCAAAATATTGGAAGAGTTGGGCGACACTTACCCTATTGCCGTATATAACACCTATATGGCCGATATTTATAAAGCGAAGGGAGATATGCCAAGGGCATTAGAATATGCCCAACATAGTTATAGTTTAGCGAAGGCAGATGAGCTAAAAGAACAAATAAGAGACGCTAGCCAAAAGCTATCAAAACTTTATGGAGCTGATAAAGCATACGAAAAAGCATTTTTTTACCAAGAAGAATACCTAGCCTACCGAGATAGTATTAATAATGAAGAAACTATTCATAAAATGGCCGATTTGCGCACCGAATATGAGGTGTCGCAAAAGCAAGTTGAAGTAGATTTGCTTAACCAAGAAAAGCAGAAAAGTAGAATTATAAAAATTAGTTTAGCTGTTTTACTATTTGTTGTTAGTGCATTGGCTTTTATTTTTATAAAGCGGAATAAAGAAAAGCAAGTAACCAATACGTTGCTAACCAAGCAAAAAAAACAGCTTAAAATACAACACGGTGAGCTAGAAATTTTAAACGCTACTAAAGATAAGTTTTTTGCTATTATCTCTCATGATTTGCGTGGGCCAGTAAACTCATTTAAAGGGCTAACTACCATAATGAGAATGAGCGTGGCAGAAAAGAAGTATAGCGAACTTCTTAAAATGACCGATATGCTTGATAAAGCATCCAATCAATTATCCATGCTGCTAAATAATTTGTTAGATTGGGCTGTAAACCAGCAAGGAAAATTTCCTTATAAACCAGAAAGCGTCAGTCTTGGCGAACTGGTTCAGGCGGTAATACACACTTCTAAATCGCATGCAGATGCCAAAAATATTGAAATAAAAGTAAGTTTGACTGGCAATATAATTGCTTGGATAGATATAAATAGCGTAAATACTATTTTGCGAAATTTGATGAACAATGCTTTGAAGTTTACGCCTCAAGGTGGAATGATTGAAATTTTAGGACATATCGAAAAGGATGATGTTATAATGATGGTAAGGGATAATGGCGTAGGGATTTCTAACGAAAAATTAGCCACTCTGTTTTCTATGAGTAAACTAACTAGTACCCAAGGTACAGAGGGTGAAATAGGGATGGGCCTAGGGTTAAAGCTTGTTTATGAGTTTGTTGAAATGAACAAAGGGAGTATTTCGGTTGAAAGTGAAGAAGGTGTAGGTACTACTTTTACGGTTAGGCTACCCAATACTAATTCTTAATTTAGTCAACTACAGCCCTAAACAATTCACCAACACATACCCTTGAATACCTAAGAAACTGTAAAGAAGTTTGCTAAGCTAATATACCAAAACTACCTTCTATAGTTTTTTACCCTCAGCAACGGTATATAACCTTTCTAAAGTAGCATCTAGATAAGATTTAGTAGCTTTTAAAACGCCTTCTTTATACTTTATTGGGTCACAGTCTATGTATTGTACTTGGTCGTTTGTTACGTTAAACGAAGTAACAATTTTATAGGCTCCGCCTCCGGTTGTGCTATTTGCAGATGCAGTAGCTAACGACTTGTACTTTTTATCTTCGAATACGCCAGAAATAGTAATAGGATTTTTAAGTGTACCAGTAAGGGTGTTTTGGGAATTAGATTTTTGCGAATAGCCAAAATATACTTTAGAGTTATAAACTGTATTATAACCTTGAGCCAGTCCTTCACTCCTTATTCTAAAGTTGGGCCTAACTACTATTTTAGAAACTCCACCAATCATTTTAGCTCCTACTTTACTAGCCCCAGATTCAGCATCTTCGATAAAAGGCACAATTATATTTACTTTGGCTATAATAGTACCGTCTAGGGCTTGCGAAAGTTTCATCTCGTATCCTAAAAAACTACCTTTAGCTTTGCCTTTTTTAGTAACTTTTTTAACAAAGTATTGAGTATTCGAAGGGGAGCTAATTACGTACCCACCAATCTGTGCCTCGTTTAAAGAGCCTCCATCTAATAACTGCCACCCTTCATACGTTTTAACCCCTTTTATGTCACTTGATTTAATAATTTCGTATCCGTGTTCTTTAAGGTCTTGTATAAAATCAGCATAAATAGTATTAGTTACTCCAATTAAGTCCTCTTTGTCAAGGTTTGCTATAGCAATAGTTAAACTAGTTTTTGTTTTACCATAGCTCATACCTGCAGCGGTTTGCTCCTGATCAGAAAATACGAGTTGATAGGCTATCCAAAACTCAGCGATGTATATTTTTTTAGGAGCATCTTTAATATCTTTTGATTTAAAGTCGCCAGATGGGCGACCCGGTTTTTTAAGTTCAACTTCTCCTACTTGCTGTGCAATTGAATTTACTGAGAACAGCAATCCGAGAATTATTAAATAAATTTTAATGTTTTTCATAATTGATAATTTTGTTATTATTTATAATTATCAAAATTGAAGAAAAGACAAGGGGTATGTAATACCATAGTTTTGGTAAATAGTACTACCCACTAGCACGGATGTAAACCTTGTAATGTCATTCCTGCGTAGGCAGAAATCTGTAGAATCGAAGAGTTGAACATAAGTTAAAAAGAGTATAAAACATTCGTTCTTTTTTTATGCATCTTGCAGAGAGGATTCCTGCCTACGCAGGAATGACGTGTTTGGTGGAGTTTTTTTAAGGGACTAATTACTGATCAAATTATTGGCAAATGCAAATTTTATCAAGCCAACGATTGAGCCTGTTTTAGTTTTTCTGAAAATGTTTTTTCGGTGGGTTTCAACCGTTCGTTCACTAATAAATAATTTTTCAGCAATCATTTTATTCGAATACTCTTCTGATATTAATTGCAGTATTTCTCGCTCTCTATTGGTAAGCAATTGAGGTGTTTCGGGTCTATTAAGGCTTTGTACCAACATGGAATTGATATCCGAGCTCAAATGAATTTTGCCATTTTTAACTGCCTTTAAGGCAGTAGTAAGTTCGCTCATCGTATCTTTTTTTAGCACATAGGCATCAACCCCTTCTTTTAAAACTTCCTTCACCAAATGCGCTTCATCGTGCATGCTAAGCATAATTATTTTAATGGTTGGTTTAAGCTGCTTTGCTTTTCGGATAAGGGTTAGACCGCTGTCATCAGGTAAATTGTAATCTGTAATTAGCAAATCAATATCCGATTTTTTTAGTACATCTAGCGCTGCTCCAACAGATGCCGCAGTATGAGAAACATTAAATCCATCCAATTCATTTACAAGGCGCTCTACCCCTTCTAATAAAATGGCATGGTCATCAACTAATAATGTATTCAAAACTAAATTAGATTTTTGATGAAGATAAGACAATAATTTCATGGCGGAAAATTACGCTCATTAAAAAGCGAATGTAATCCCATAATTTGGGTAATTTGTATGTGGGCTAGCACGTAGGTCGAACACAGTCTATTAATGTGCTCGCCTATATTATCTATTTTTCATTCCGAGGTAACGAGGAATCTTCTACTTCAATGAAAATATTTTCTAAACTTACAAAGTTTCACGTTCCTCGAATTGAAAAGGACTCTTTTTAGCTTTTAAGAAATTATTAGGTATGTAAACAGCTTTAATAAATCAAGTATTTAGTGTGTTAATCATTCTACAAAGCCGAGCGTTTTAGGCTGAGCTTAGTATATCTAGTTAGA
>CAZQWZ010000196.1:0-5086 GCA_964596935.1 uncultured Roseivirgaceae bacterium | reverse complement strand
GGCATCAAATTAAGGATGGAACGGGGAGTGTATCGGTTCACCCAGCGGAGTTATTGCTAGAACAAATGCTGTTTGATTAATCCTTTCGCAATAATATATGATAAGTTTAAAAATAGGTGTTAGTTTTATGGTGAATTTACCATAAAACTAACACCTATCTTATGAATAAAACGCTACTAAAGATATTATTTGCATTAATTGCAATTATATCGATAACATCTGTATTTACCTACACAAATAACAGCTCTAAAACTCATATAGAGCAACTATACCAATCAAATCTTGATAAGCTTAATGATAGCAAAAATTTAAGCCACGATCAAATGAAAAATCTATCTAAACGTGATAGACCAAACTTAGCATTTATACAAGATTACGAAATGACAATGGACCCAGCATTGGGTTACCCTCCAATTGAAAGAAGGATGATTGCTTTTAAAGAAATACAACGACTCCGCACATTAAAAGTGGAAGAATTTGCTGCTATTTCTAATGTGCAATGGGTAGAAAGAGGTCCTTCAAGTGTAAGTGGAAGAATTAGAGGTTTAATGTTTGACCCGAACGATGGAACAAGCAAAAAAGTATGGGCAGGAGGCATAGGAGGTGGACTTTGGTTTAATAATGATATTATAAATGGACAAAGTCAGTGGCAAATTGTAGATGACATGATGGCAAACTTAGCCATTAGCTCATTGGTATATGACCCAACCAATACGCAGATTTTTTACATGGGTACTGGTCTAGGTTATACGAGCGATATTCAAGGAGATGGCATTTTTAAATCAACCGATGGCGGAGCAAACTGGATTCATCTTGCAAGCACCTCTTCGAACCCTACTTTTCATTTTGTGCAAAAAATTGCAGTTACTTCACAAGGCACGGTGTTAGCAACTACTCGAGAAGGTACATTTAGGTCTACTAACGGAGGCGATACGTGGACAGAAGTACAAAGTGGGAGAATGGGAGACATTGAAATTGCTTCAGATGATGATATTTATATAACTCAAGGAATTAATTCAACGGGATTTGTATATAAATCAACGGATGATGGCCAAACTTTTACTGACATCACTCCAGCTAGTGGTGGACAAAGAATAGAAATTTCTTCTGCTCCTTCAAATCCAGATGTGTTATATGCTGTTGCAGATGGAGGGTCTGGAAGTAATGATGTAGCTTGGTTTATGAAATCTATGGATGGAGGAACCACTTGGACAAGTTTAGATATTCCTGAATACCTAAGTCAAGATTGTACACCATCAGGCAATCACTTTACAAGAGGCCAAGCATTTTTTGATTTAATTTTAGCCGTACACCCTCAAAACGAAAATATTGCTATTGCAGGCGGAATAGATTTACATAAGACAACCGATGGAGGCCTCACTTGGGGAGGGGTGTCTTACTGGACTGGAGGCTCCTGCGATGATTATGTACACGCAGATCAACATGCCATTCAGTTTAGACCAGGATTTCCCAATGAAGCCATTTTTGGAACGGATGGAGGGGTTTTTTATTCAAAGGATGTAGGCAATTCATCAAATCCTGAATTTGAAGCTAGAAATAATAGATTTAACGTAACTACATTTTATTCTGCAGCCGCTAAAAATGAAGTAAATTCAAACTATTTTTTAGCAGGCGCACAAGATAATGGAACTCAGCTGTTTACCCAAGCAGGATTTGGAGATACACATGAGGTTACAGGTGGAGATGGAGCTTACTGCTTTATCGACCAAGATAATGGAGATATTCAAATTTCTAGCTTTATATTCAATTCATACCGTGTTTCACAAGATGGAGGCATGTCATTTACGAGCATAAGCGATAATACGAATTTGGGTAGATTTATAAACCCTTCTGAATACGATGATGCAACAGACATTTTATACGCAGCAGGAGGAGTAGATCAATATACTAGATATGATGACATTAGTGGAACTCCTAGTGCTATGCAAACTATTTCTATAGATTTTGGTGGTCGTCAAATAACCACTATTAAACAATCGCCCTATACCGCTAATAGATTATTTATAGGCACAAGAGATAATGGCAGTGATAATGATAGTGATAGTGATGGAAATTTATTTCTTGTTGACAATGCACACACAGCAACTCCAACAGTAACAGATATTACAGGCACTTATACGGGCACACATGGGCGGTGGGTTTCTAGTATTGATGTAGGTGAATCCGATAATCAACTGTTAGCCACCTTTTCTAATTACGGAGTATCATCTGTTTATGAAACAATGGATGGAGGCACTAACTGGGTAGATAAAAATGACAATTTGCCAGATATTCCAGTTAGATGGGGCATATATAACCCTATGAATAGAAACCAAGTATTATTAGCGACAGAACTTGGTGTTTGGACTTCCAATGATATTTCTACCACACCTAATTGGGAACCTACTAATTCGGGTTTAGCCAATGTACGCAGTGATATGCTTAAATATAGAACAGCAGACCAATTGGTAATTGTGGCCACTTATGGGAGAGGATTATTTACATCAAATGTATTTGCAACAACCGTTGATGCTAATTTTAAAACCAACCAAATTGTAGGCTATGTAGGTGTACCCATACAATTTGAAGATGCTTCATTGCTTCCAAATAATAGTTGGGCTTGGGATTTTGGAGATGGACTTGGAGTATCAGCCATGCAAAACCCATCGTATAGCTATAGCATGCCTGGAACTTATGATGTTAGCTTAATGATTGATGGTGGTGCAGATATTGAAACCAAATTAGGCTATGTAACCATTCTGCCGCTAAAAGCAACCCCCTACCTAGCTGCTGATGGTGGAGATTTCGAATTCAATCCAGCGGATTTTACTTCAAAAGCACTTTTAAATAACATTAATCATTGGGAGCGAGGCGTGCCTACCAATCAAATTACAACAGTTAATTCAGGCACTAATGTATGGAAAACAGATTTGGATGCAAATATTAATGATTTAGGCTTCGATTATATATCGGCACTTTATACGCCTGCCTTTGATTTAACAAATACTACAAAAAATTACTTAGTAAAATTTAGAAAGAGTATATCAACTGTATTTTGTAATGGTCCACAAGCTTTACAACTTCAATATAGCACTGACGGGGGTAGTACTTGGGTTCGATTAGGCTCTTCCTTTAAAGAATATGGTGCAGTAAACTGGTATAATAGAGGAGATAACCTAGGTTGCTCTATAAATAATAGTATTTTTTCTGATAAAGTAGGATGGACTGCTAGCAATGTAAGTGGGGGAACCGACAACACAGTTCATAATGAAAATACTGAATTTAATCTAACCCATTTAGTTGGAGAAGCCAACGTGTCATTTAGGTTTGTAAGCTCTGTTGGGGGCGGATTTAGCACTTCGGCTTATGAAGGTGATGGATTTATGATTGATGATTTTGAAATTGTAACCAGTGATGCTAACGCAAATTTTGATGCTAATATAACTACTGGATTTACTGGGCAAATGATTCAATTTACATCAAGGTCAAATGGAGTAGATACCTATACTTGGGATTTTGGTGATGGATCAGCAACTTCTCCAAATGCTAATCCGACCCATGCTTATACGGTTGCAGGCACCTATACAGTTTCTTTAAGTATTACAAGTGTAGCAGGCAATGTAACTGAAACTAAAACAGACTATATATTTGTATTGCCTAACAGAGAAGGCATTTATACCTTGGCAGAAGGAGGAGATTTTGAAACAAATATTGCAGATTTTGGAGTGCAACATATAGCAGGAACAAGTTTTGAATTAGGAAATTCATCGGTTACTGGAAAGGATGGAACGGCTAGTGGAACTAATGCTTGGGTAACTGGAATAACAGAAAATGAATATGTAGATAATTCCGAATCTAGGCTTGTTACCCCAAATTTTGATTTCGCAAATTTAGGGGAATATATTCTTGCGTTTAAATCTAAATTTCAGTTCGAAAACGAATGGGACGGCTTTATAGTTGAATTTTCCACCGATTTAGGAGTAACTTGGACAAAACTTAATCCAGTTCAAGAAGAGGGTTGGTACACCACCATTAGCGACCCACAATCTGTATTTGGTGCTAATGTTCCTATATTTAGTGGCAATACTGCGGGAGAATTTACCACGTTTACTACAGATGTATCAAAACTATCTGGAAATACTATTGTAGTGTTTAGATTTAAGTTTCTTTCTGATGGAGCAGCAACGGATGTGGGCATGGCATTGGATGATTTTACCTTAGTAGGGCCACAAGCGGGCCCAGCTACCGTAGACTTTACTTTTGAAGGCGGTACAGGTTGCGATGCCCAAATAATAACATTTACCAATGCCTCCACAGGTAGTATTACTGCCATGAATTGGGATTTTGGCGCCAATGCAACTCCTGCTACAGGTGTTGGAATAGGCCCGTTTGAAGTAACCTATTCAGGCACAGGAAACAGTACCGTTATATTAACCCTTGAAAGCCCCGAAAATGGAACACAAATTGAAGCTAAAACCAATATTATTTCTACAGCTCCAATTCATACTCCAACTATAACTCAAGAAGCAGTACCTGGGAATGATGCCCAACTTAATTTGATGACTTCTTCGGGTAATTCTTACCAATGGTATGCCAATAATGTAATTATTGATGGTGCTATTGAGCAAAACTATTTAGCAATAGAGTCAGCTACCTTTGCGGTAGATGTGGACGTAGAAGGGTGTATTTCCAGGTCAGAGAATACAAAAATTATTACATCCATCCAGAACGATTATTTTGGGAATTCCGTGTTTATTTATCCAAATCCAGCAGCTAATAGATTGTACCTAGATTTTTCTAGTAGTTTTACAGGAAACCTAGGGCTTAAAATTTATGATTATAGCGGCAAACTGCTTTATAATAATTTAGAGACAAAGCAAAGTAAAGATTTCATAAAAGAAATTAATGTATCTAATTATAAACGTGGCATTTATTTTGTAGAATTACAATTTGATAATAAAAAAGTAGTTAGGAAAATTATAATTGAGTAATTTATGTTAAAAACATGTGTGTTTCTTGTTTTAATAGGAACTTTAGGTAGCTGTGGTAGCTCAAAACCATCAAGTACATCTCAAACTAATGCGGA
>CAZQWZ010000195.1:3525-5102 GCA_964596935.1 uncultured Roseivirgaceae bacterium | reverse complement strand
CTTAACAGACGCACACTTAGAATTAAAGCAATGCAAAGTTTATTTGCCTATAAACATTGCAAAAAAGCGAATTATAATTTGGCTTTAAATCAACTGCACGAGGTCTTTTCACCCAACCTTAATTCAATGGAAGTGCAGGATAAAAAACTACTGAAAGAACAAGATAAAGAAGCAACTCTGCTTTTTAAAAAGCATTATAAATCTAAAAAATCCAATGTTTTTGAAGGAAGCGTTGATAAAATTAATGAAGAGGTCATGAGTTCTATCTCTTATTATTATACAATGCTTGATAAGGACAAAAGATCTTTAAAAGAAGAAATGCTCAAAGGAGTAAATCAGCTTTTAGAGCAGTACGTTTGGACTTTAAATTTGCCAGTTGAGCTTTCCAAAATGGCTGCAAACGAAAAGGTCAAGAAAGGAACACCTCCATATGATAATTTTGTTAACAACAAATTATTAAGTGCTCTTACCAAAAATAAAGAATTTGAAACGGCCATTATAAAAAGCGCATATTCTTGGGATGAGTATTCTGGTGATCTTAAAAACTGGCTTAAAAATATAATAAAACCTAACGAAACATTTGATACCTACCTAAGAGTTGAAACCCCCACATTTAAGCAAGACAAAGAAATAATTCAATACCTTATAAAATCAATATTTTTTAAGAACGATACGATTAATGATTTTTTTGAAATGATGGATTTGCGATGGTCGGAAAATAAACCAATTTTAAAAAGTTTGCTAATCAAATCAGTAAAATCATTAGAAGAAGATCAGCCATTTAGCTTGCTTGAATTATCGTATAACTGGGAAGAGGATCTGGCGTTTTTTAAAACCATTTACAACACAACTTTAGCCGAAGAAGATACGTATGAAGAGCTAATTGCCAGTAAATCTAAAAATTGGGATATTGATAGAATAGCCACAATAGATATGGTTATGTTAGAAATGGCAATTCAAGAAATGATCCATTTTCCTTCAATACCCGTTAAAGTAACTATTAACGAATACATCGAAATATCTAAGAGGTATAGCACACCTAAAAGCAAGCAGTTTGTAAATGGTGTTTTAGATGTAATTGCAGTAGATTTGCAGAAGGAAGGAGTGATTAAAAAGAGTGGAAGAGGATTAATAGACAATAAATAATATAACCATGAGCAGAAAATCAAATTCATTATTTTCCTTTTTAGTTGGAGCCGCTGCAGGTGCAGCATTAGGAATTCTGTTTGCTCCAGATAAAGGATCAAGTACAAGAAACAAATTGTCGTATAACTTAGACAAATACAAAGCTACGCTTGAAGATATGATAGAAGAGCTAATTGAAAGCTCGGAAGAGCCAATTAGTCAAGCAAAATCACAAGGCGAAAAAGTGGTAAATGATGCCAAAGAAAAAGCCGAGCAGTTATTGGCCGATGTAGATGAGCTTATCGGCCAAATAAAAGAAGAAGATTAACAATTAATAAATATATTTTAAAAATGAAAACAATAGCATTAAAAGTAATAGTACTAGCGTTATTAGTAGGAGGTATTTCTGCATGTGGAAATGATTCTGATAAGAAAATAGCTGCTTTAGAAAG
>CAZQWZ010000195.1:0-3425 GCA_964596935.1 uncultured Roseivirgaceae bacterium | reverse complement strand
TATTTCTTTATGATAAGGCCACAACAAAAAAAGACCAAAGACCAAAAGAAATTTTTAGAGGAAATTAAAAAAGGAGATTTAGTTGTTACCATTGGAGGGCTGCACGGGAAAGTGCATTCTCTTGATGACAGCACAATAACATTAGAGGTTGATAAAGGAACAAAAATGGTGTACGAAAGATCATCTATTTCTTTAGAGGCTAGCAATAAAAAATAACACTTATTGAAAAAGTATTTAACCGTACTTAAACAATTTTTGCGGTTTCAAAAACCGGATAGCCTAAAGGTAGTAGTGTACTGTATTTTAACAGCTGCTACCTTTTGGTTCTTTAGTGCGTTAAACAAAGAGTACGATGCCTCAATAAGGTACCCAGTTGAGTGGGGTTTTGATTCTGATAAATTTATTATTATTGAAGAGCTTCCTGAGAATATTCAAATGAATGTGGGTGGCTTAGGGTGGAATCTTTTAAGAGCTAATTCGGGCATTGGATTAACACCACTAACATTAAAATTATCAGACCCATCTAATAATAATAGCCTGCCAGGTGATTTTTTCTCTAACCAAGTGGCCGAGGCGTTAGATGAACTTCAACTAAACTACATTATTGAAGATTCTTTGATGTTTAATATTGATTTAAGAGCAACTCAATCGTTTCCAATATATATAGATAGCACAAGCATTGATCTTGATGAAGGTTATAGAATTACATCAAGCATTGAATACGATACAGATTTAATAACATTAGAAGGGCCTAAAAAAGTATTAGATGCAATGCAAAAGGATACGTTCTTGGTTTTTGTAATAGAAACTAACATCGATAATGATTTTAATAGCGAAGTTCCTTTTCAGCTTGAATACCCTGATTTAATGCAGGCTACCCCTCAAACAATTAAGGTTAGTTTTAAGGTTAATAAGTTTATAGATCAGGTAATTGAGTTACCTATTTCATATACAAATACGGAAGAATTACAAAATATCTTTTTTAAAGATTCCCTTATTACCGTTCACTATAGAGTGCAAGAGGATTTCAAAGATTCTATTTCGGCAGCAATATTATTCGTAGAAGCCAATTTTAAAACCATAAATAAATCGGATTCAACGTTAACATTAAAACTCATCTCAAAATCAAATCTCGTTTTAGATCCCTATTTTAACTTTCCTCAGGTAAAGGTTTATTATAATGAGTAAGCCACTATCTGTTGGCATTACAGGGGGTATAGGTTCTGGTAAAACGCTTGTAACTAAACTGTTTGCCCTTCTTCGTGTACCAATCTATTATGCAGATAATAGAGCGAAAATTTTAATGAATACTCATTTAAAAGAGCTTATAAAAGCAGCTTTTGGTAACAAAAGTTATACGAATGGCTCTTTAAACCGAGCATACATTGCCTCTAAAGTGTTTGAAAATAAGGCAGAACTAGAAAAATTAAATGCCATTGTTCACCCTGCCGTTGCTTTAGATTTTAAAAATTGGAAAAATGAGCATACCACTGCTAAGTATGTAATTAAAGAAGCAGCATTGCTAGTTGAAAGCGGCTCGTATAAACAATTAGATAAGCTAATTGTGGTAACATCGCCTCAAAAATTAAGAGTAGAGCGAATTAAACAGCGTGATTCCTTTAGAAGTGAAAAAGAAATTTTAAATATTATTTCTAATCAAACTTCTGAAGATGAAAAACTCAAACTAGCCAACTTTGTGATTTCTAATAACGAAGAAAAATTGTTAATTCCACAGGTTATAGAAATTGACAAAAAAATAAGGCAATACTAAAAGTACTGCCTTACATTAATTCTTTCAAATCAGTAATGATTCTATCCTAAAAAATCGATTAATAAACGATTTCTAGAATCATGTTGTAATTTCTTAATTGCTTTTTCTTTAATCTGGCGAACACGCTCACGTGTAATATTTAACGTTTCAGCAATTTGCTCTAACGATATAGCTGTTACCTCGCTTATGCCAAAGTACATTCTAAGTACTTGTTGTTCACGTGGGTCAAGCGTAGCTAACGAACGCTGAGTTTCAATTTGTAATGAGTTAGTATATTCTAAATCTCCATCTGTTTTACTTATTCCTTTATCTTCTAATACATCTAATAAAGAATTACTTTCTCCTTCAGCAAAAGGAGCATCTACAGATACGTGGCGTGTTCTAGCACTTAACGTTCCTTTTAATTCTTTATCATCCATTTCAAGAATTTCAGCTAATTCTTGATCGGTAGGCGCTCGGTTATATTTTTGCTCCAACTCAGCCATCGCCTTGTTAATTTTATTTAAGCTACCCACTTTATTTAAAGGGATACGAACCAAACGAGAGTGCTCAGCTAAAGCTTGCATAATTGATTGACGAATCCACCAAACTGCATACGAAATAAACTTAAACCCACGTGTATGATCAAATTTTTGAGCCGCTTTTATTAGTCCTAAATTCCCTTCATTAATAAGATCGTTAAGGGTAAGGCTTTTGTTTTGATATTGCTTTGCAACAGAAACCACAAAACGCAAATTGGCTTTTACCAATTTTTCTAATGCAGCTTCATCACCATCTTGAATTCGTTGAGCCAACACTACTTCTTCTTCAGAAGTAATCATCTCTATCTTGTTAACATCCTGAAAATACTTTTCTAAAGATTGATTTTCGCGGTTAGTTATATTTTGAGTGATTTTAAGTTGTCTCATATTATAATTTAATGGTTAAGTTCAAATGAAAAATATTGACAGGTTGTAAGCTAAGTGTAAAAATAAATTTCAAATTATAAGTTTCTAAATTTAACAAAAAAGTGCTTTTATAACCCATACTAATAATGACTTGTAATAGTTAAGAAGAACACCCTCTCGTAATAAGCCATAGAATTAGCGAAAATAAGGAGTGTTAAGCAAAATGTTGCAGAAAATATTACTTTTCTAATAGGTATGCACTTAAAATACGAATGCTAAACATAAAACTAGAATAGCTTTTTACGAATTAGCAAGGTAGCCTTTTCGCCATTAGACGATTTGATTGGGAAAAAATTAATGCTTACATCCAAGGGGTTACCGGCATAATCTAACATTTGAATATCAAACAATTTGCCTTCTTGGTTGCTATAAAAAGCATCGATAAATGCATTAACAACGGTTGGCCTAGAAGATTCGGCTACATAATCTAATATTATAGAATTATGATATGCCTCAGGGTTTTTACAGCTAAAAATTTCACAGAAAACCTTATCCGTATTTAGCACTCTCCCATCTGAATTAACTATCACTTCAGAAGTTTGGTAAATAGGATTATTTTCAACTTTTATCATACCGCCCATTAGCATCATTAAATATTCGATTTTCAGTAGGTATTTGTTTAACTAGTGCAAACCTATTGCCTAATACTAAAGCCTGTATTGGTAGGATACCTACTTTATTAATATAGGTATTTCACCTAGTGTCAA
>CAZQWZ010000194.1:0-5122 GCA_964596935.1 uncultured Roseivirgaceae bacterium | reverse complement strand
GAAATAGATTAACCTTAGTTGAAAACTTTACTAGTTTAAGTAATAATGGTTCTACAGGTTTCTATCAATTAATGGAAGATCGAAAAGCCGATGCACCTTTAGACTTTGTATATATGGATTACCATATCCCATACCCTGAAGAGGATGAATTATATGAGGGGAATGAATCAGAGCCTGTTACCAGAGCAAACTTGTATAATATTTCACAAACAAATAATACAGTAGTTGATGGTAATCAGTACCAAGAGGATCAAATTTTTGGTATAGATTTAATTGAAAAAAGATCTCTAGTAGATCCTCAGTTTGATGTTACCATTACAATATTGCCATCAGATAGTAAGTCTATTTCTGTTAAATGGGATATTGAAGCCAATGAGTTATTAAATAATGCAATTATTGTTCAAACTGTAATTGTAGAAGAAGAAATCGATCTTAATGGTACTATAATTTATAACGTAGTTAAGAAAATGCTTCCAAACCCAGGAGGCTGGTCTAATGAAGGCCCATTCAATATAGGTGATAAGTTTTCTTCTCAATTAGATTGGATTATTGATGTGCCTCTTTACAGTTCAGATAATTTAGCCGTAATCGTATTTGTTCAAGAGAAAACAGATGGCAGTGTTCCTGGAGAAATTTACCAAGCCGCTTACGCTAAAATTACGGAACCTAAGGATCCTCCATTAATATTAGGGTTGGAAGGAGTGTTAACACATGCAGCTGATGCTATTGATTTGTATCCAAACCCAGTTGCAGGAATATTGCATTTTGAAACGGATGATGCGTTAAGTGGAGCTTTAGAATGGAAAATTATTGATCAGCGAGGAGTTGAGCTCGCTTCTGATAAATTCTATTTCGTAAATGGGCAATATCAGTTTGATACAAGTGAAATCCCTAACGGAATATATTACCTCATAATCCATAATAACCAAAATGCGTTAACGCATAAAAAACTAATCATAATGCATCGCTAGCCAATTGTGCTAGAGATGCATTATGATTGATGTTAAAGGAAGGGATTAAGATAGCTCTCTAAAATCTACAGGGATAACTCTAGAAACACCTTGTTCTACCATAGTAATACCATAAATAATATCGGTACTAGTCATAGTTCGTTTGTTGTGGGTTACAATAATAAATTGCGATTCATTTGAAAAATCTCTGATAATATTATTGAACTTATCAATATTTGCATCATCTAGAGGAGCATCCACTTCATCGAAAATACAGAAGGGTGCTGGCTTTAAAAGGTAAATAGCAAAGAGTAACGAAGTTGCCGTTAAGGTTTTTTCACCACCTGATAATTGATTTATTGTTAATGGTTTCTTGCCCTTAGGTTTGGCAATAATTTCTATAGTTGATTCCAAAGGATTCGAAGGATCGGTTAGAAAAATATCGCATTGATCCTCTTCGGTAAACAAGGATCGGAATACTTTTATAAAGTTCTTTTCTATCTTTTCAAAGGCCTCTAAAAAAGTAGCTTTAGCAACAAGATCAATTTCGCCAATGGTTGATAGTAAAGAATCCTTTGCATTAGTAAGGTCTTCTTTTTGGCCTAAAATAAAATTATATCGCTCTTTAATTTCATCGTAGGCTTCTAGCGCCATAGGGTTTACAGTGCCTATTCGTTCTATTTTATCTTTAAGCGATTGTACTTCTATTTCAAGTTCATCAATGTCTATTTCTAATTCAGATGCTTCTGAATTTTGCATAATGTCATCTAGGTCTGCTTCAAATTCAACCTTTAGCCTTTCTTTAATTGAGCTAAGCTCAAGCTTTTTATCATTTAACGAATTGGTGAGTTCTAAAATTAATCCATCAATATTTTCTCGTTGATGCTGAACAGATCTTTGGTCTTTCTCTGCATTTTCAATGTCACCTCTATGGCTATAATATTCCTTTTCTACTTCATTTACAGCCGCTTCAATCGATTCTTTTTCTTCATACATACCTAGCAGTATATCATCACTAGACTCTGAGTTCGAAAGCAATTTCTTTATTTCTGAATCGTTAGATTTTAGTTCAATATCATTTTTTTCAATGCGTTCTTTACTTCCTTCAAAGGTTGATTTCTTAAATCCAATTTCTTGTTCTAATCCATTAAGCTTATTTTGAAATTGGTGGAATTTGATATTGCTATCATTATAGTTTTTTGATTTCTCAATCAAACTTTCATTACTAATTTCAAATGATTCTTTTAACTCATCTAGCTTATTTTTACTTTCAATAATCTTAGATTTTAAATCTTCTTGCTTAGGTATTAGTTCTTCCGTTTTATTACTAATAATGCTCATCTGCTCCAGCAATTCTTCTTTATCAACATCGGTTTGCGATATTAAAGAGGCGAACTGTTCTTGCTTAGTAGTTAGTGTGATGTGCTCTTCGTGTACAAGATTGTATTCTTCTGTTTTAGATTGTATAATTTCTTTTTTTCTAGATTCTTTTAGCTTTTCTACCTCAACCTGGCTGGCCAGTAGCCCAGCATTTACTTTAGTTAATTGTTTATCTAGCTGCTTAATTTCTATGGCTAAATTTTCTAAATTCTTAGCTCTGCCTAGTTTCTTTCCTTCAAATAAACCTACCGAACCTCCTGATAAGCTTAGTGGTCGTTTAATGTATTTGCCTGATTTGGTAATAAAAACAGCTTCTTTTATTGCCGGAAACTGTTGATTATCAGCATCAATCATATATACATTATCGAGTATATATGATATTAAGAGTTTGTACTTATCGTCAAACTCCATAAGTTCTGTGGCAGGGAATGCATTTTCGATAAGATGCCCCGCAGAAGGTGTAAAGCTTTTAAATGCTTCTAAAATAAAGAAATTTGCTTTCCCTTTTGCTGCGTCACTTAGTAAATTAATAGCTTTAAAGGCATCATTATAGTTGTCAACCACATAATAGTTGAGTAGTGGCTCAAGGTAGTTTTCAATCGAAACTCTATACTGTTCATTACAGGTAATTAAATCAGAAAGGAGTGGCGCATTTACATTCCAGTCGGGTGTTTTCTTTAAAAATTTAATGGCTTCAGGAAACCCTTCTAAATTATCAACCAATGATTTGGTTAAATTATACTCGTTTTGTTTCGAGTCTAACTTTCTTTTTATTTCTGCACTTTCATCTTTAATTACTGAGATGGTGTTTTCTGTTTGTTCAACCCTATTAATTAGGTTCGATTCATTTTCTTCTAATTTTTCTAACTCAAGTTTTTTCTTAGCAAGTTCTGTGCTAATACTTTTAATACGATCGTCAAATTCTTCTAAGTTGGCTGTTTTTTGAAAGCTTGACGAAGAAGCTTTTTCTAACTGTTGTTTTAAGGAAGAAACTTGAATTTCATTAATTTCTATCTCTTTACTTATTTGATAAATATTTTCTTGGTTCGATTGATGAACTATTTCAAACGCTTCTGCCTCTTCTTTCGCTTTTTGAGTAATGCTATTTTGATTTTCTTTACCATCGCTCATTTTACTAAGCATTAATTCAAGCTCATTAAACTGTTTTTGAACAGATTCGTACTCGGTATTTAAGCTTTTAATGCTAAAAGATGCCCTTTCATTACTTTTTTTATCTTGATCAATTTGAACCCGTAAGGAGTCGCCCTTATCATTTAAAAACCGCAAACGTTCATTCTCTATTTTTTTATCACTTTCGTATTGTCTAATGGTATTTACATGCTCGTTTAATGCTTTTTGTCTTGCAGATAGTGATTTTTCTTTCTGTATTAATTCCTTTTTTAGTTTTTCACTTAAAGCCTCTTGTTCGGCTATTCGTTTATTGAAATTGAGTTTTTTATCATTTTCATTTTCAATTTGTTTCGTAAGCCTATTAAAGGATATGGTTTGTGCTTTTATAGATTCAGAAGCTAGAAGAAGGCTTTTTTCTTTATAATCACCTTTTAACTTAAAGTAGCGTTCGGCTTGCCTTGCTTGTTTTTCAAGCGATTTAAGATTTTTTTCTATTTCAAAAAGTAAATCTTCAACTCGTTCTAAATCAGCATCTGTACCTTCTAGTTTTCTTAACGTTTCTTTTTTACGCTTTTTAAATTTAGATATGCCTGCCGCTTCTTCAAACAATCCTCTTCTTGAGTTGTCCTTATCAGAGAGGATATCATCTACCATTTTTAGCTCAATAATGGCATAGCTGTTCGAAGAAATACCCGTATCTAAAAAGAGGTTGGTAATATCTTTTAATCGGCAAGGAACCCCATTAAGCTCATATTCACTTTCTCCAGAGCGGTAATACCTTCGGGTAATGGTTACTTGAGAGTATTCAGTAGGAAGAATGTTTTTGGTGTTATCAAAAGTTAACGAAACTTCTGCCATTTGTGAAGGCTTGCGTTTTTTTGTTCCATTAAAAATTATGTTCTCCATCTTATCAGATCGCAAAGCCCTTGTTTTTTGCTCGCCAAGCACCCAGCGTATCGCATCTACAATATTAGATTTACCACAGCCATTAGGCCCTACAACTCCAGTAATGCCTTTATCGAAATGTATAACTGCTTTATCCCCAAAACTCTTAAACCCCTTTATTTCTAATTTCGATAATTGCATAAATAACTGAACCGTTAATAATTTGAAACAACAAATTTATTTCATTAGCTAAATTTTACATCAATGATTGACTAAAATATCACTTGAATACTAAGGTATTTTATTGTGAGCTTTCCTATATTTGTTTCAATGGACGACAATATTATATATTATCTTGTTTTAGGGGCTATTTATTTGGTCAGCAAATTTTTTAAGAAGAAAAATCCTGTTCCTGCAAGTGCTCCTCGTCCATTGTTTGAGGACAATGATGAATATCAATCGCCAGAACCGCAGCAATCAGCACCTCAAAAGCCAAGTTCTTTTGAAGATTTGTTAAAAGAGATTTCTCAAGAATATAATGATCGGAAAGAGCCTGAGCCAATGATGGCTGAGGTGGAAGCTCCTGTTGAAGTTATTGAGCCTGTTAGGGAAGTAAGAGAAAAAACAAGGGAAGAAAAATATGCTGAGAAGCGGCATCGTGAGATTGCCGCTATTGAACGCACAAAAGAACTTAAAAGGCTAGCTGCGGAAGAAGAGGAATATCAATCCCAAACAGTGCTAGAGTTATTGCAAGAAGAGGGCGGTGCTGCCAATGC
>CAZQWZ010000193.1:0-5131 GCA_964596935.1 uncultured Roseivirgaceae bacterium | reverse complement strand
ATAAAAAAGCTGAAAGTAAATTATATCACATTAATACTCCTATTTATTTACTACTTTTCCTCTCTTAAAAAAACTATCTCGTTATGAACCCCTATTTAAAATCAATACTCATTTTAACTTTAGCAATAAGCTTTGGCAACCTTGTTTATGCTCAAAACCTTTCTTCTAAAGAAAAAAAGATTCTACAAAAAGTAGAATTAAACAACGATGCTGCACTCGCATTTTTAGAGCAAACTGTGAATATAAACAGTGGAACTATGAATGCCGAAGGTGTACGAGAGGTAGGCAAACTTTTTGATGCTGAGTTTAAAAAAATTGGCTTTGAAACCAGCTGGATTGATATGCCAACGGATATGCAAAGAGCAGGTCATTTATTTGCTGAACATAAGGGCAAAAAAGGTAAAAGGCTTCTGTTAATTGGTCATTTAGATACCGTATTTGAAAAAGACAGCCCTTTCCAAAAATATGTAAAAGATGGTGACAAAGCCACTGGCCCTGGAGTAGAGGATATGAAAGGTGGAGACATCATTATCCTTTATGCATTAAAAGCATTACAAGAAGCTGGCTATTTAAAAAACACCCAAATAATTGTAGCACTTCACGGAGATGAAGAGGAATCGGGCAAACCAATTTCTATTAGCCGAAAAGATATTATTGAAGCAGCCAAACGAAGTGATATTGCCTTGGGTTTTGAGGCTTCTTCTGGTTTTAACGAAGCCACATTAGCACGAAGAGGCTCTAGTGGCTGGGAACTTAGAGTAACAGGGAAAAGAGCCCATAGTGCTGGCATTTTTAGTGAAGACGATGGTGCAGGAGCGATTTTTGAAGTATCAAGAATATTGAACGAATGGTACGAAGCCTTAAATAATGAAAAATACCTTACGTTTAACCCTGGCATAATTACAGGGGGCACATTTGCTGAATACAATAAAAGCAAAGCGAGCGCAACCGCTTTTGGTAAAACCAATGTAATCCCTCAAACAGTAACAGTGGCTGGTGGTTTACGATTTATATCTGAAGAGCAAAAAGCCAATGCACGCAAAAAAATGCAAGAAATTGTAGATAATAACCTTCCTAAAACAAGTGCTGAATTTACCTATTGGGATAGTTACCCAGCCATGGCACCAACCAAAGGGAATGAAGACGTAATGGAAATACTTAGCCAAGTAAGCCAGGATATGGGACACCCACCCGTTATTGCTTACGACCCCATGAAACGTGGCGCAGCAGATATTTCTTTTGTAGCAGCTTACACCGATGGGCTTGATGGTTTGGGCTCTATGGGTGGCGGAGGCCACACGCCACAAGAATGGATTGACCTTACTACATTTGAAGATTTAACGAAGCGTACGGCCATTTTAATTTATAGGTTAACAAGGTAGATTTATCTATCAAATCACCTGTGTTTTTTCTACAAACTGATAGCCATTTTCGACAAGTTCAGTTAATACTGGCTTGTAGATTTCTTTGGTTATTGGTTTTAAAACACCTTTTGCTCGTATGGTTCCTTCAAGTATTAACCTAGAAGCTATGGCTGCTGGTAACCCAACTGCTCTCGACATGGCAGAATGCCCAAAAGGCCTTCCTTCTACTTTCATGGTTGCAGTTCTTTTTTCCACTCGATTGTCGAACTCCACAATAGCCTCGTTATGAACAATAATCATGTCCTTTTCATGGTCTTTATAGGCCATTCTTTCTTGCATTAGGCCTAATAATACATCTGCATTAGTTCCCTTGCTCATAGGAATTTGCGTATCATCAAACAGCCCAAGCCATTGTAGTTGTTTTATAATATCTGATGATACTTTCAGGTTAAGTTTATCAGATACCGCTTGTCGTATGTCAGTATTTTCATGTACTCCAATAAGAGATGCTGTAAATTGCTTATAAGTTAGCCCTTCTAGCTTATGGCTTTCTTCGTCACTTAGTAAATTAAGGTCTTTCATACTTTGAATAGAGTTGCAATAACCAGGGTGCCGTAACAGGCCTCTATAAAAATCAGAAATATCTTTTAAATCATAATCTTCAATATAATTGGTGCTATCTCTGTTTGGGTAGGTTTCAAATGTTCCCAATCCCTCAACATCTACCAACCAACTACTTTCAAATAAATCCTCTCCTGATACCTCTATCTTTTGCCCATTTTTTATATAAACAGCTGGGGTTTGAGCAGCAGTTAATAATCCACGAGGGCTCCAAGAAAATTTGTATCCATAGGGGTTATTATTATGTTCAAAAGAAGGGATTCCTGAACCATAGGATTTAAAGGACTTAATCTTACCACCTTCTTGATTAACTTGATTTATCATCATCATAGCTCCCATATGATCAATGCCTGGGTCTTCGCCAATCTCATTTAAAATAATAATGCCTGCTTTTTTGGCTTTTTCATCCAAGGCCTTCATCTCAGGGCTGATGTAGGAAGTAGTAACCATATTAACTCCGTTTTTTATGCATGCATTAGCTACAGTAACATGCATATTGGGAGGTATCATGCTAACCACTAAATCAACCCCTTTTACCATCTCGTTTAATTCATCATACGGTGGTGTTGCATTCCACAATACTCTTTTTCCCAAAGCTCTTCCTGCAATAATTAATCCTGAATGATTATTATCCCTGCTCGCAACCAGTACTTCATATTTACATTTATCAATAAAATAATCGACCAAAGGCTTCACTACATATCCCGTTCCTAATACTAATACTCGTTTCATAACTCTAATTAATTTAATGATAGAATGTTTAACATCTAAACTTTTAGATTTTGACTCCCATTCTTAATAAGATTTTGTACTAATCTTTACATTCCTAAAAATCGTATAAGAATTTCTAATTTAACTAGATTTTAGTAAATTTTACCTAATTATTTTTTAGAGATATTAACTTCTATCCCCATAAGGGCGGCATTACCGGTAATGGCATCCAAGCGGGTTTCATCCATTAAATCATTAATACTTGGGGTTGACCCATGAAGCAAGCTAACCACTCCGGGCATCATATCTTCTGTGATTTCAAGGGCTACTTTAATGCTTCCTGTTTTAGATCTTACGGTTACCATGGAGTTATTCTCCGATCCTTTGGCATCAATTGGGTTTATTTGTAAGGTGCACCTATTACTACCTCCTTTTAAACGATCAATGTTATTCATCCACGAATTATTACTTCTAACGTGCCTTCGGCTAATTAATGTAAGTTCTACTTTAGAAACAGGTTTAAAGTTTGAGTAAACTTCTACCATCCCCTCTAATAAAATTTCAGGAGCCAAGTCGATTTTTTTATCGGTTGTAAATAAATGGGTTGGCAACATTGGGGTTAATGGGCCAAGGTCAATGCCGTGTGGGTTGGCTTGCAGTTTTTTAAGCGAAAGTTTATGAGATTTTCTATAAGGCCCTGTTTTAAGTCCTAAGTTTAGTAATCGTGTGGGTGTTTGCCACCAATTAATAAGCTTGTTTTTGATAGATTTAGCAGGACTAATTCGTTTGCTTAACTCTTTAAAAATTTGCCAATCGTATTGAGTGTTGGGTGCGGGCTTAAAAAGGGCAGGTGAGTATTTGGCAATATTTCTAACGGCTAAATTATTAAAAGCCAAATCATAATGATCAACTTCTAGGCCCGTGGTTGGCGGTAAAATAACATCTGCAAATTGCGATGTTTCGTTTATGTAAATATCAATAGAAACCATAAAATCTAAAGATTCTAACGCCTTGGCTAACTGAACCCCATTGGGTGAAGACACTACAGGGTTGCCTGCAGAAACCACCAAACTTCTTATTTTTCCTTTGCCGGCAGTAGTTATTTCTTCGGCTAATACTGCTGTGGGCAGTTCCCCCATAAACTCTGGTTTTTTGCTTACCCTGCTATGCCATCTAGGATCAATTTTTCTATTTCTTCCTCGTCTTACATGCACCGCTGGATTAGGAAACATATGTCCGCCCGCATTATCTAAATTACCAGTTATAATGTTTAGCACGTTTATTAACCATTGGCACAAGGTGCCATAAGTTTGCACCGAAACGCCCATTCTTCCATAACAAACCGCAGGTTTTGCCTCTGAAAATTCTTTCGCTAATTGTTTTATTTCATTGGTTTCAATACCTGTTATTTGAGCTACATTTTCTGGCGAGTAAGTAGCAGCCATGTCTTTAATGGAGCCAAGGTTGGTTATGTAAGAGGCTGATTGTTTAAGATCAACTTTGCCATTTTTAAATACTTCATGTAGCATGGCAAGCAATAGATACACATCAGCTTCTGGCTTAATAAATAGATGTTGATCTGCTTTTTTAGCAGTTTCCGTTTTTCGAGGATCGATCACCACAACTTTACCGCCTCGTTTTTGAATGGCTTTAATTCGATTTGCTATCCCAGGAGCTGTCATCATACTGCCATTACTGGCCAATGGGTTTCCGCCAATTATTAAAAAATAATTTGTTCTATCAATATCGGGTACAGGTATCATCAATGGGTGGCCAAACATTAACTGTGCAACGTATTGGTGGGGCAGTTGATCTAATGAGGTGGCAGAATAGTTATTTTTAGTTTGTAAAGCCTTTTTTAGATGCCCACTAAAAAGCATTGTTCCTAAATTATGAACCGAAGGGTTTCCTTGATAAAAAGCAACAGAATCGTTTCCGTATTGATTTTGAAGGTTCTTTATTTTATCTGCTGTAATTTGATAGGCATCATCCCAAGTAATTTTTTTCCAACCAGCGTTGGTTTTTTGCATAGGCTGTTTTAGCCTATCTGGGTGATTGTAAATATCTTGTAATGCAACCGCTTTGGGGCAAATATGCCCTTTGCTAAATGGATCTTTCTTATCACCTTTAATTGATACTATTTCTCCATCTTGGTGCTCGATAACTATTCCACATATGGCCTCACACAAATTGCAAGCACGGTAATGATATTGAACAGAGGAATTGTTTTTCATAAATAGCGGATAACTAAGATAATTATTATTAACTATTTTTAACACATTATGGGAGATAACAATTTGCTAAAACGATAATTAACAGAGTCTATTCCCATGGGAACTATACCTGTAGATGGAAAATACCGTGGTAAATGAAAAGAGTTTGGGCCATTAATTGGGTTAACTATAAAAGTAAATGCCTCTATACAATATGCAATA